>CAYTWS010000001.1:0-27296 GCA_964442145.1 uncultured Ectothiorhodospiraceae bacterium
GCCGTGGCCATCGTGTGCCTGTTCTTCGCCGATCTCGAGAGCTCCTCGGTCAATCCCTGGACCGAGCTGGGCCGGCTGGCCGCCGGCATCGTCACGCCCGACTTCACAGCGGTCGACGCGTTGGGCACGGCGCTGTTGCGCACGGTGGCGTTCGCCTTCGTGGGCGTGGCCCTGGGCGTCGTGGGCGGCTTCTGCCTGGCGCTGGTCTTCGACTGGCGCATCGTGCGCGCCGGTTGCGCCTTCCTGCGCGCCATCCACGAGCTCTTCTGGGCGCTCATCTTCCTGCAGTGCTTCGGCCTGCATCCGCTGACGGGCGTGCTCGCGATAGCGATTCCCTACGCCGGCGTCTTCGGCAAGGTCTACTCCGAGATCCTCGACGAGCAGGACCCGACGCCGCGGCGCGTCCTGCCCGCCGGCGTCACCCGCCTGTCGGCGTTCGTCTACGCCCGCGTCGCCGAGGCCTGGCCGCACTTGGTCAGCTATACCTCCTATCGCTTGGAGTGCGGCCTGCGCTCGTCGGCGATCCTGGGCTTCGTGGGCATGCCCACGCTGGGCTACCACCTCGATTCCGCGTTCTCGCAAGGCCAGTTCTCCCAGGTCGGGGCGCTGCTGATCACGTTCTACATCGTCATCGCCGCGTTGCGGCTATGGGTGCGGCCGAGGCTCGTGCCGGTCTATCTCATCGTGGCGCCGTTGTGTCTGGGCACGGGCCTGCCCATTGTCTGGGGCAACGTCTCGCGCTTCTTCACCGAGGACATCGTGCCGTCGCCGTTGCGCGACGGCGGTGGCTGGGAGGCCCTTTGGCCCTGGCTCAATGACATCCTCGTCAACCAGGCGCTGCCCGGCATCGGCATGACCGTGGTGCTCACGCAGATCGCGCTGGTCGTCACCGCCATTCTCTCGCTGGCCGCGTTCCCGCTGGTCTCCAAGCACTTCACCGGGCGCGTCACCAGCACGCTGGGCCACGTCGTGCTCGTCGTCGCGCGCTCGACCCCCGAATACGTCCTCGCCTACATTCTGTTGCAGCTTTGGGGCCCGTCGATGCTGCCGGCGGTGGTGGCGCTGGCGATCCACAACGCCGGGATCATCGGCCACCTCATCGGCCGCCGCTCCAACGAGATCCGGCTGCGCCCGGACGCCCCGCGCGGGGTCGAGCGCTACGGCTACGAGATCCTGCCGCGCGTGTATGGGCCGTTCCTCGCATTCTTGTTCTACCGCTGGGAGATCATCATGCGCGAGACGGCCATCCTCGGCATCCTCGGCATCACCACGCTGGGCTTCTACGTCGACAGCGCCATGGAGGCGTTGCGCTTCGACGTCGCGTTCATCCTGATCCTGATCACCGCCGCGCTGAACATCGGCGTGGATGCCCTGGCGCGCTACCTGCGCCGGCGACTCCGGTTGCGGACTTCGCCCGTCTACGACGCTTGAGGTTGATGCCGCCATGGCGATAGGTGGAGGGTTTAAATGCCGTGCGTTAACAGCTCGCCAAGGCGCCAAGAGCGCCAAGGGAGCGAACGTATTCTTGCAGCCGATCGAACAACGTAGGCCGGATTGCGCTCGTTCGGCGCCCTAGCGGTGTCGTGATTCGCAATGGGTGTGGATACCAAACGACGACCTCTTCGACCCCCAAGCGCCATCCGGCATCCGTCCGGTAACTCATCGCCGATTCAGCGTGGCACAGGAATGACCTTTCGATCCGACACGATGCCGGATGGCGCTTGGGGTGAGGCTACGCGAAGGCGATGGCGTTTATTCAACGCAGTTGATGGTGCCGCGCGGGCTCCGACCGAGCGCGATCCGGCCTACGTTGTTCGATGCGCCGCAAGAATGCCTTCGTTCCCTTGGCCCCTTGGTCAGCGATTCACGCCTGGCGCTCGAACCATCGACGGATGCCAATGAAACCACCGAGTTCCGTAAATCATCGCGGACTCAGCGCAGGACCGAATAACCTATCGCCGCACCACCATGCCGGATGGCGCTTGCGGATCGAAGCGATCGTGGTTTGGTATCGAGGTATGGCGAATCACGAAACCGCTTGGGCCCCGAACGAGCGCAATCCGGCCTACGGCATTCGATGCACCGCAACAATACCTTCACTTCCTTGGCGTCTTGGCGAGCTATGGACGCACGGCAAACGAAGCATCGACGCGCGGCGATGCCATCGTCACGACGGTGGACCCCGAAAGCCCATTTTCATTCTTCTTCGCGCCCTTCGCGCCTTCGCGAGATTCCCTACGCACGGCCTGGAAACACTCCGCCAAACGAAGTGATAGCACCAGCGCAAGCGCCTAGCCGTCCGGTGCCGCCTCCTCGGGCCGGTAGCTGCCGTCGAGCCAGTGCACGATCTCGGTGGCCCCGGGATGGTCGAACGTGGCATAGCGCGCGCGCAGGCGCGGCAGTGACTCGTCCAGACGGTCGCGCCCCGTATCGGCGAGCAGGGCCAGATCGCGCTCGACTTGGGCGCCCAGCTCTTCGCCGAGGACGGCGCGCATGGCCCAGCGTTGCGCGGCGGTGTATTCGTAGTACTCGCGCAGGCGGTAGCGCTCGGCTAGGGTGAGCGCCGGGATCGCCGACAGGGTTGGCTGCAGCGCCGGGTTGATCGCATGGGCGGCGGTGTAGTGATCGAGGTCGGTCGAGCGCCCCGTGAATCCGCGGACGTGCAAGTGCTGGCTCATGCGCGGGCTATCGTTGACCGGATAGTTGTCCCACAGTCGCGGGCGGCGCAGCAGGGTCTCGGCGATGCGCTCGACGTGGCCCGACTGGATCTCGCGCGGGCAGACCTCCTCGCCGGCCCAGTAGACGCCGACGCGGCTGTCCAGGCCGCGCCCGAGCTCGGCGAGATAATCGGGCGGGCGCTCACCGAAGAGGCGGTCGAGCAACGGATCGTCGGTGTAGTACGTCGGGCAGACCACGATTTGCTGGGCCCGGCTACGCGCGGCGGCCCACTCGACGATGCGGATCTGCTGGGTCGCTAGATCGGCGATGTCGCCGCGCACGTCGTCGAAGCACAGCACCAGATCGTCGACGCCGATGGCGTCGAGCTCGGCGAGGCGGTCGGCGAGCGTGTGCCAATCGCTGGCCGGTGCCTGGTCGCCCAGGCCCAACGGCGTGATGCCGACACCGAAGCGAAGGCCCAACTCATGGCAATGCGCTCGGAAGCGCCCGAGTGCTTGTGCCTCGGCCTCGGGCCAGCGCTCGCGCCAGCGATTGCGCACGTGCGGGTCGGCCTTGGGGGCGTAGTGCCAGTGGCCGTAACCGTGCGCGGCCAGGCGTTCGGCGATGCCGCGGCGCTGCGCCCAGGACCAAAGCGGCCCGTAGAATCCCTCGATGACTCCGAGCGTCATCGCGCCTCCGGCTCGGCGGGTGAGCGTCAAGCATCGGTGGCTCGGGCTCGGCTTGCAAGTGGGTCACGGGCGGTCGGCGTGGCACATCACGGACGGCGGGCTTGGGTGTGTCTCGTCGGATCTGGTTGGCTGTGCTTGGTCCGAAACCTGCATGTGGCTAGTGTTGCGGCACGCGGCGCCGCCGCCGCGAGGCAATCGATCCAAGCGCCGGTAGGGGGTTCGATGGAGCTCGACGACGCATCGCAGCCGCGGGTCCTGCTCACCGACGATTCCAAGATGATTCGGGCCACGGCGCGCAAGATGCTGGGCGACAGCTTCGATCTGGTCCTGGCCGAGTCGGGCGAGCAGGCCTGGGCGACCATCACCTCCGATCCGACCATCCTCGCGGTGTTCACCGACGTGACGATGCCCGGGTTGGATGGCTACGGGCTTCTGCGGCGGATCCGTGAGGACGAGCGGGTGGCCGTGAATGAGCTACCCGTCATCATCGTCACGGGCGATCAGGAAGAGGGCGCGCGCGAGCAGGCGTTGCAGCACGGCGCCACTGACTTCATCACCAAGCCGTTCGAGCGCTCCGAGCTGGTCGCGCGCGCGAGCGCATACGCCACGCGCGATCGTATGCGCCGCCAGGCGCAAGCGCTCCAGGAGAGCCAGAGCCAGGATACGATCACGGGGCTGGGCAATGGGCGCTACCTCGGGGCGCGGCTCAAGTCGATGCGCGCTTACAGTGTGCGCCACGGCCTCGACATGGCGCTCATCCACCTCGAGCTCGTCGGTTTCGACGCGCTTGCGCGGGCGCAGGGCACGGCGGTGGCCAAGCGCGTGCTGCGCGAGGCGGGCCAAGTGCTCGCCCACCGCGTGCGCGAGGAGGACGTGCTCGCGCGCGTCGGCAAGGCGCGTTTCGCCACGCTGTGCCCGAGCTGCGACCGCGCCGGTGCCGAGCGCTTGGCGCAGCGCTTGATCGAGGGCGTGCAGCAGGGCGAATTCGCCGGGAGTGGCCTCCGGGTCGGCGCCGCGGCGGGCGTGCATGTCCCGTCGCCCGATGCCGAGACCGGGCTCCAGGCCGTCTACGATGCCGCCCAGCAGGCCACCGATCGCGCGCTCGCCCGGGGCGACGGTGCCCTCGAGGTCTCGCCGGCCGAGGCCGCCGACACCGAGCCAGCGCCGGTCGCTGAAGTGCGCCCGGTCGAGGAGGAGTCAGCGGGAACGCGCGGCGCTTCCGAGCCGGGCCCAACGCCGACCCTGGAGCAAGCGCTGGCGATGCTGGCCGAGCCGGACGGCGCCCAGCGCTTGGCGCCGCACCTGCCCGAGCTGCTCGAGCGCTGCGCGGCGTTGTTCGAGGCGGCCGAGCCATCGGTGGCCGCGCCCGTGATCGAGCGGTTGCGTGAGCGTGTCGGCGAAACCCAGTGAATACGCGCGTTCGTCCGCACGAGATCGCGTGCCGGGCCGGATGCGATCGGGCGCGTCTCGATCGTTGTCCGGCCTCACGTTTGCCTTCAGAATCGATATGATCTATAGAGCGTAAGTCTGCCCCACACGGGCGATTGGAAACCTGTCGATGATGACCCCGAAGAGCGCTCCGCGCACCGCTGCCCTCGCGATCGCAAGCCTGGTCGCCGTGGGCGGCGCCCCAGCGCAGGCGAATTCGTTCGACGCTTGCGTCGCCGAGCTGCAGGACGAGGCGCGCGCGCAAGGGATCTCGGCGACCGTCGCCGAGCGAGCGCTCGAGGATGCCGACTACCTCGAGCGCGTGGTCGAGCTCGACCGCGCGCAGCCGGAGTTCACCAAACCCTTCGGCGAATACTTGCGTGAGCGGGTCACCGAGGAGCGCGTCGAGCGCGGCCGCGAGCTCATGCGCGAGCACGAGGCGCTGCTCGACCGCATCTACCGCGATTACGGCGTGGCGCCGCGCTATCTGGTTGCCTTCTGGGGCCTCGAGACGAACTTCGGCGACTATTTCGGCGAGGTCGGCGTGATCGACTCGCTGGCGACTCTCGCCTGCGACGAACGCCGCCCCGAGTTTTTCACCGAGCAGCTGGTCGCTGCGCTCGAGATCGTCGACGCGGGGGCGCTCGAGCCCGGTGCGATGGAGGGCTCGTGGGCCGGGGCGATGGGCCACGTGCAGTTCATGCCCACGGTGTTCACGCAGCATGCGGTCGACTACGACGGCGACGGCAAGCGCGACTTGTGGAACAGCGTGCCCGATGCGATGGCCTCGGCGGCGAACTTCCTCAGCGCGATGGGTTGGGAGCGCGGCTGGCGCTGGGGGCGCGAGGTGACGCTTCCGCCCGACTTCCCGTACGCCAAGGCGGGCCGCGATCGGCCGCGGCCCATTTCCGAGTGGCAAGCGATGGGGGTGCGCACCGCCTACGATCGGCCCCTGGGTGACGCCGATGTCGACGCCGAGCTGTTGCTCCCATCCGGCCACCGCGGCCCCGCGTTCCTGGTCTATCACAACTTCGACAAGATCATGGGCTGGAACCCGTCGACGTTCTACGCCCTGTCGGTGGGCCATCTCGCCGACCGGCTCTCCGGTGTGGCCGGTTTGGTTAACCCGCCGCCCGACGATGTGCCCAAGCTCTCGCGCGACGAGGTCGAGGCATTGCAGCAGCGCCTCAACGAGAAGGGCTTCGACGCCGGGCCCGTCGATGGTATCCCCGGGCCGTCCACTCGGGCCGCGATCCGGCGGTTCCAGCAGAGTCAAGACATGATCGCCGACGGCTTCCCGTCGCGTGCCGTCCTGGATCGGCTGTCGCTGCAGGTCGCCGAGCGCTAGGCGCTACCCGCGCGGGCGGCGTGCCCTAGCGAGTCGGTGGCACAGCGCTAGCAGCGCTCGACTCCGGCGGCATGAGATGCACCGCGGCGGCACGTAGCGAGACCCCGATGGGCTCGCCCATGTCGACGCGGTTCCGCCGGGCGACGTGGGTGGGCACGGTGAGGTGGATCGGCTCGTCGGTCCCGTCGACGCGGATGCGCACCTGGGTCATCTCACCCAGGCGCAACGCCTCCTCCACGATCCCGTGAACCGGATTCTCGTGCTCGCCCCGCGATGGCCGGTCGCGCCGATGCAGGATCACACTGTCGGCCGGTATGCACCAGGCGACGGCCTCACCCCGGGCGAATGCGGGTTGCAACGCCGCCTCGATGGTGTGGTCGTGCCAGGCTAGGCGGGTGTAGCCGCCTTGCGTGTCATGGTCGACGACGACGCCGTGGAAAACGTTGCGCAGGTCGGTCAGGCGGGCGACCTGGCGCGAGGCCGGGCGATACATCACGACCTCGGGGGCGTCGAGCTGGAGGATGCGGCCGTGATGGATCACGCCGATGCGATCGCCCAGGCGCGCGGCCTCGTCGAGGTCGTGGCTGACGAACACGATCGGTATGGGCAGGTCGCGGCGCAGGGCCGCGAGCTCGCGCAGCACGCGCGCGCGTGGGCCCCGGTCGACCGCCGCCAAGGGCGCGTCGAGCACTCGCACGTGCGGCGCGCGCGCCAGCGCGCGCGCCAGCGCCACCCGCTGCTGCTGGCCGCCGGAGAGCTCGGCCGGGCGCCGGTTCTCCAGGCCGGCGAGGTGGACGCGCTCGAGCTGTCGATGCGCCGCCGCGCGAGCGTCGCCGGCGCCATCCATGGCGGCGCGCACGTTGTCCAGCGCCGTCAGATGCGGGAATAGGGCGTAGCTCTGGAAGACATAGCCCACACGGCGCCGCTGCGGTGCCACGTCGATGCGGGCCGCGCGATCGAGCCAGCTCGCCTCGCCGACGCGGACGTGGCCGCGCGAGGGGCGGTGCAGGCCCGCGATGGCGCGCAGCACGGTCGACTTGCCGCTGCCGGATGGCCCGACCAACGCGAGCAGCTCGCCGGCGGCGACATCGAAAGCGCAGTCGAGCGGGATGGGCTCGTCCTGGACCAGGGCGACGGACAGGCCCGCTTCAGCCATGGGTGCGCCCGATCCGGCCCGTGAGCAAGTAGCTCGCCGCGATGGTCACCATGGACACGGCCAGCAGCAGCGCGGCCATGCGCCCCGCGGCCGCATCGTTGAACGCCTGCATCTCGTCGTAGATGGCGATCGAGATGGTGCGCGTCTCGGCGGGGATGTTGCCGCCGACCATCAGGACCACCCCGAACTCGCCGAGCGTATGCGCGAAGGTGAGCACCATCGCCGTGACCACGCCGGGCCAGGCTAGCGGTAGCTCGATGCGCACGAGCCGGCGCCACCAGCCCATCCCGCAGCAGGCGGCGGCCTCGCGGACCTCGCGCGGGATCGCCTCGAACGCACGCTGGATGGGTTGCACCGCGAACGGGAGGTTGACCACGAGGGCGGCGAGCACGAGGCCCTCGAATGAGAACACCAAGGTCGTCCCTGTCAGGTCCTCGAAGAGCCCGCCCACGGCGGTGTCCCGGCCCAGACCGGAGAGCATGTAGTAGCCCAGCACGGTGGGCGGCAGCACCAGCGGTAGCGCCAGGGCGGCCTCGACCCAGGCGCGCCCGCGGAACGGGTGGCTCGCCAGCAGTGCGCCGCCGATCACGCCTACCGGCAGCAGGATCGCGATCGCCGCCACGGCCAGCTGGATCGACAGGGTCAGCGCGGTCCAGTCCACTAGCGCGATTCGCTCGGGTCGCCGAAGCCGTTGTTGCCGAGGATGGTGCGCGCGCGCGCGCTTTGCATAAAGCGATAGAACGCGCGTGCGACATCGCCGGCATCCTCAATGAGCACCATGCGGTGCGCGAGCGGGCGATACCACGTCGTCGGGACAGCGACGAAGCGGCCGCTGTCGGCGAAGCGCTGGGCGCGCTCGACCGCCGCCGGCACGATGCCGGCCGAGCGTGCATCGGCGGCGGCGAACTGGGCGGCCTGGCTGGCGTTGTCGCCGAGCACGAGCACGGGCTGGACGGGCGACCATAGCCCGCCCGCGCGCAATGCGGCGCGCGCGCGGCGCCCGTAGGGCGCGTACTGCGGATTCGGGATGGCGAAGCGCTCGACCCGCCCCGAGGCGATCGCCTCGGGTAGATCCTGGAGCGCCTCCACCGCGGCGACGCGCGAGCCCTCGGGCAGATATAGCGCCAGGCGCCCGCGGGCGTAGACGGCTCCGCTGTCGGCGGTCCGGCCCGCAGCCACCAAGCGTTGGGGGTAGTCGGGATCGGCGGCGAGCAGGAGCTCGAACGGGGCCCCGCGCAGGATCTGGCGCGTGAGTTTGCCCGTGGCCGCGTACGAGACCCGTACCTCGTGGCCGGTCTCCGCACGGAACGCCGCGACCAGCGCCGGCACGACCGGGCGTAGACTGGCCGCAGCGGCGATCGAGGGCGCGCGCGGTTGGGCGGCCGCCGCTAGCGCGGTCGCCACGAGGGCGATGGCGCTGACCAGCGGTAGCCGTCGCATGCGCCAGCGCTTCCTGGGGCGTGGGGTCGAACGCATCAAGCAGTCCCGCGATGGGCCGGCCCGGTGTGGCGCGACAGGATGGCACGAGTGGTCCCCGTCGGGGAGATGGATGGGCGGAGATGGGCGTTGGCGAATGCGTGGGATACAGCATCGGCGCGGGCCCGCCAGCAAGCGCTGGCCCGAAGTGTCGAGCTAGCCGACCGCCTCGGCCGGGTCGAGTCGGTGGCCGGGGTCGACGTGGCCTTCCGCGAGGCGGGCGCGGTCGCCCAAGCGGCCGTGGCCCTGTTGGCGTATCCGAGCCTGAGCGTGCTCGAGTGCCTCGCGGTCCGGGTACCCGTCGACTGGCCTTATGTACCGGGTCTGCTCGCGTGGCGCGAGTATGAGCCCATTCGCCAGGCGCTCGCGCGGCTCGCGAACGTGCCCGACGTGATCCTCTGCGACGGCCACGGTATCGCCCACCCGCGGCGCTGCGGTATCGCCTGTCACCTCGGTGTGGGCCTCGACCGTTGCGCGATCGGTGTGGCGAAGTCGCGCTATGTCGGCACCCATGGCGCACCGGGCGCCGAGCGCGGCGCGAGCGCCACGCTATGGCATCGCGGCGAGCCGGTGGGGCGTGTCGTGCGGACCCGCACGCGGGTGCGCCCGGTCTATGTCTCGCCGGGCCACCGCGTCAGCCTGGATACGGCGCAGTGCCTGGCGCTCGCCTGCGCCCCGCGCTATCGCCTGCCGGAGCCGCTGCGCTTGGCCGATCGCGCTAGCCGCGCGGATGGCGCGGTGGTCACTGACCCTTGATCGTCTCGAATTGCCAGGCCGCCAGATAGGCCCGCTGGTCATCGGTCATGGTGTCGATGGCGATGCCCAGCGTGGCTAGCTTCACCTCGGCCACCCAGCGATCGACCGAATCCGGCACCGGATGGACCGCCGCCTCGAGGGCCTCGGCGTTGTTGATGAGATCGAGGCCCGCGGTGAACTGCATGGCGAAGGTCTGGTCCATGACCTCGGCCGGGTGGCCCATCGAGGTGGGCGCGGCCAGATTGACCAGGCGCCCGTCGGCGACGACGTTGATGCGGCGGCCGTCGGCCAGGGTGTACTCGGCGATGCCGTCGCGCACGCTGCGCTGCGACGCGGCCAGGGCCTCGAGATCGGCCAGACGGATCTCGACGTCGAAGTGGCCCGCGTTGGCGATGACGACGCCGTCTTGCATCGCCTCGAAGTGCTCGCGGCGGATGACGTCGCAGTTGCCCGTGGTCGTCAGGAAGAAATCGCCGACGGCGGCGGCCTCGGCCATGCTCATCACGCGCAAGCCTTCCATGTGCGCTTGCAGGGCGCGCCTTGGGTCGACTTCGGTGACGATGACGTCGGCGCCCCAGCCCTGGGCCTTGTGCGCGACGCCGCGACCGCAGTAGCCGTAGCCCGCGACGACGACGCGCTTGCCTGCGAGCAGCAGATTCGTCGCCAGGGCGAGGTTGGTCAGGGCCGACTCGCCCGTGCCGTGGACGTTGTCGAAGAAGTGCTTCATGGGTGTGTCGTTGACCGCGTACGCGGGGAAGGTCAGCAGCCCCTGGTGCTGCATCGCCGTGAGGCGATGCACGCCCGTGGTGGTCTGCTCGCAGACCCCGCGCAGGTGCGCGACCTGGTCGGGGCGCTTGTCGACCATGCGCGCGGTGAGCTCGGCGGCGTCGTCGAGGATGAGCTCGGGGCCTTGGTCGATGAGCTCGAGCTGCAGGGTGTCGAACGCCGCCTCGTCGAGGCCGTGGCGCGCATACGCCTCGATACCGGGCTGCTCGTCGAGGGCGGCGACGCCGTCGTCTTGGGTCGACATGGGCTCGCTGCCGGTGAACAGCACACGTGCGCCGGCGGTGGCCAGGGTCTCGATGAGCACCCCCGTCTTGGCCTCGAGATGCGAGCACACGCCGACGGTCAGGCCGGAAAGCGGCTGGCTCTCGCCGTAGAGCGCCCGCAGGCGCGCGTGGATCGGCATGTGGTTGCGGGCCCAATCGAGCTTGTTGCGCCCCGTGGCGACGTCGGCGGTCATCGGTGTCGTCTCCGGCTTGCGGCTGGGCAACGCAATTGTAATCGCGCCCGGGCGCAGCCGAAATCGCCGCCCGGCGTTGTGCTCGGAGCGTGCCAACGGCCGCCGCCGTTGCCAGCGTGTGCCCCCGATCGCGACAATCGGCGGGCGATTGTTGCCGCCCGCGGCACCCGTGCCGTCTCCCTGGGAGCCCGTCGATGTCCGCGATCCACCACGTCACCGAGCCCATGCCCGAGGCCGAGCGCAATGCGCGCGTCTATGCCGGCGAGATCCTCGTCTTCCGTGGCTTCGATGCCGTTCACCGCCTCGTCGAGAGCCTGCAGGCCCATTGCCGCCAGCACTTGGGTGACGACCCCGAGCGTGTGCATGCGCGTCTGAGCGAGACCGAGGCCAACGAAGCGGCGGAGGCCCTGCGCCAAGGCGTCACCGCCGACACGGGTGTGGCCGCGCAGCTCAATAGTGCGTTCGAGGCCATCGGGATGGATCTCGGACGCAATTTCGGCGACGGCCTCAAGCAACGCGTCCAGCTCGCGCACAGCACCAGCGGGCGGCGCATGGTGAGCCCGCTCGGCGCCCATCGCGATACCTGGGGCAGCAACGTGATGGCGCAAACCAACTGGTGGGCGCCGACATTCGAGACCACGCCCGAGCGCACCATCGCGCTGTTCCCCGGCCACTTCGAGCGTCCCGTGGCCAACGACAGCGAGGGCTGGGACTTCCGCGAGCTCGTCCAGCGTATGAAGACGCAGGGGGCCGACCCCGACTACCCGCTGCTGCCGCTGGCGACCGAGGCGCCGCCGTGGGACGATGCCCTCGCCGTCAGCCTGCTGCCGGGCGATTTGATGTGCTTCTCCGGGGCCCATCTGCACGCCAGTGTGCCCAATACCACGGGCCGCACGCGTTTGTCGTTCGAGACGCGCACGGTCAACGGTGCCGATGTGGCGGCCCAGCGTGGCGCGCCCAACGTCGACGGCCGGGCGCTGCGCACGACGTACCAGCTTTTCCGGCGGCTCACCGACGGGGCCAAGCTCGGCGATATGGCATAGGCTAGCGCTGCGGGAGCCCCGATCAGTGCTCCAGCAGGCCCCGGCGGCGCGTCCGCTACGGTCCATGCTAGGGTATGCACAGGACAACAATCGAAAGGGAGGAGGGGGACACTCCTGGCTAGCGGTCTGGGGAGGCCGGCTGGTCCGTCCTAGCGCTCAACACACTGGGGGTTGGCCCATGGCGACCGCACCTGCTCAGTCCGTTGCGCTGGATGTCGACGACGTCCGGCCCGGTCTCTACGTCCGCGCGCTCGATCGCCCCTGGATCGAGACGCCTTTTGTCTTCCAGGGATTCCGCGTAGTCGGCGAGGCCGAGATCGAGGCCTTGCGCACCTACTGCAAGACCGTCTATGTCGACCTGGGGCGTTCCGACCCGGGGGTCGCCGAAGTGCTGGCCAAGAGCGCCGGCGAGGCGGCTGCCGGGGTGAGCGAGGCCGCCGCGGAAGACGCCGAGACCACGGTTGGCTGGTCCCCGGCGTGGCAGGCCGTCCCCGACTCCCCGCTTTTCATCGACGAGCCCTACCCCGATCGCGAGCTCTTTCGCCCGCGCGTACGCATCGCCTCGCAGCATCGAACACGCGTGCAACGCGCGCTCAAGGACGCGATGAAGCGCGCGCGCAACCATCAGGCGGTGGATATCCCGGGGGCGCAGACGGCCGTATCGCAGCTCGCCGGCTTGATCAGCGACGATCCCACCGCGTCGCTGTGGCTGACGCAGATGCGGGCCCACGACGATTACACGACGACGCACTCGGTCAACGCGTGCGTGCTGGCGCTCGCGTTCGGACGCTATCTCGGCCTCGAGGGGCAAGCGCTGCAGCATCTCGGCCTCGGGGCGCTGCTGATGGATATCGGGCGCACCACGCTACCCAACGAGCTCTTCGCCAAGCAGCGCGGCTTGTCGGCGACCGAATGGGCGATGGTGCAGCGCCACGTCGTCAACGGCGTGCGCCTGCTGTCGCGCGCCGATGTGCCCGAGGCCGTGCTCGACATCGTCCGCATGCACCACGAGCGCATCCGCGGTAACGGCTATCCCAAGGGCCTGTCGGGCGAGCGCGTGCCGTGGACGGCATTGATCGCGGGCCTTGTCGACAGCTACGACGCCATGTTGCGCCAACGGCCCCACCGTGCTGCCTACACCCCGGCCGACGCGCTCAACCGCCTCTACGATCAGGCGCCCGCGACCTTCGGCCAGGATCTGGTGGAGTCGTTCATCCGCTACATCGGGACCTATCCGGTCGGTAGTCTGGTCGAGCTCGACAACGACACCATCGGCGTCGTCGTCGGTAATCGCCCGGGGGCGGGTCTCTGGCCAACCGTCTTGCTGCTACGCGACGCCGACCGGTGCCCGTTTCAGAAACGGCTGCTGCTGAACCTGGCGGCCGCCAACCAGAGCACCGCCGAGGGGGGCTCGCGCGCGGTGCGGCGGCCGCTGACCCAGCAAGAGGCCAAGGTCTCGGTGGGCAAGGTCGCCGCGGTCGAGTTCGGTATGGGCGAGTCCGCCTGAGGTGGGTGGGGTCATTTTGTCCGTTGCAGGTGGTCGACGCCGTGCGTTGGTGGCGCGCCAAGACGCCAAGCGCGCCAAGAGGATCGAGGAATAAAGCGTTCAAACGGGAGTGGCGTAGGCCGGATTGTGCTCGATGGGCGCCTCCACGGTGGGTGGGCGCGACACGGCATGGTCGCCATCGTCGGCGTGCCTGAGCCCCAAGCACCGTCCGGCGGGGTGGGAGGCTGCCCGAGCAACCTGTGGCGTAGCGAGCGCGTCCCACCGTGGCATCGCCCGGCGATCGCTCATAGTGGCGTAGGCTGGATTGTGCTCGATGGGCGCCTCCACGGTGGGTGGGCGCAACACGGCATGGTCGCCACCGTTGGCGTGCCTGAGCCCCAAGCACCATCCGGCGGGCTGGGTATCGCGGGATGGACGACGTCATCGTCGCGATATCGACGGCTTGCGGCGGCTCCGTCGATCGATCTCGGCGTGCTTGGCGCCTTGGCGAGCTACACGAGGCACTGAACCGGCGACATCGCCGGCCATCGCGAGGCCGCCATACCCCTTGCCTAGCCTAGCGCCCGTCGCGCCTTCGCCAGTTCGTCATCAAAACGCGGGTGTCGCCGCTTGCTGCGGCTGATCGGGGATGCCCGTGGGCACCTCGATCGAGTGCTCTTGGCCGTCGAGCCAGTAGCGCAACCGGATGGGCTCGCCTTCGGCGGTCTCGCGCACGCGGCGCAGGAACGCCATGGGCGATTCGGGCACCTCGCCGTTGACCTCGAGGATGAGCGCGCCCGCGCTCAGGCCGGCCCCCGCGGCCGGGCCCACCGCCTCGGTGACGACGAGGCCGTCGCGCTCGGGCAGCTCCAGGGCCTGGCGGAGCTCGGGGTGCGGTGCCATCACGGTGAACCCGGCCGCCGACACCACCTCCACGCGCTCGAGCCCGCGGTAGTCGAGCGATGCCGTGGCCTCGATGACGGGGCGGGCGACGTGCATCGAGGCGCCCACGCGCAGGGCTAGAGCGATGGCGTCGCTGGGCCGCGTGTCGATGCGCAGCGGCTCGTCGCGCCCGCTGACGTCGAACTCCAGCATGCCGTAGAAGGTGTCGTCGCGCAGGTCGTCCACGTAGACACGATCGAGGCGTGCATCCAGGGCGTCGATCACGCGGCCCATCAGGTCGTGCGTCATGGGCCGCGGCGTGTCCAGCCCGCGTAGCGCGCGCAGGATCGAGCGCGCCTGTGTGGGGCCGATGAAGATGGGCACGATGCGGCTGGCTTCGGGCTCGCGCAGCAGGACCACGGGTGTGCCGTTGGGCTGGGCGACCGCGACGGTGGCGACCTCCACCTCGACGAACGCCTCCGCATCGGCCGCCAGCTCGCGCTCAGCGCTGCCCGCAAAAGGTGCGTACAGGAGCCCCACGACCGCAGCGATTGCCAGGGCGGCGTCGAGTGGCCGGATGGGCCAGGGCATAACGGCACCCCACGAAGCGCTCACCGATGCTTGCGAGACTGGACCGTTGCACGCCGGGCGTCCAGGGCCCGTCGGCAACGGCGCTTGCCGAGCTCGGCACCGGCGCGGGCGCGCGCGCGGCGCCCGGGCCCGGGCGGACAGCCGGCGGGCGCACGCGGGAGCAGGCGGGGCGGAGGGCGGCGTGCGACGAGGGCCCCTGCGGCGCAGGGGCCCGGCACCGTGAGTCAGTCCTTGACCCGGCTCACCCGGCCGTCGTCGAACTCGACGATCATGGTGTCATGCCGCTTCTTCCAATAGCGCCACGAATCGCTCTCGAGCGAAGGTGTTTCGTGGGCCGGGGGATAGCCCCGTGCAACGAGCAAGGCCTCCTTGCTCATCCCCTCGTCGATGCGGCCTTTCTCGATCGCGCGGCGCTCTTGTGCCGTGAACCGGCTCAAGTCGACCTTGCTGTTGGCGAAGTAGCGATCGTAGATCCCGGCGATGTCCTCCTTGGTGTAGTCGGCGACGTTGACGATGGTGTATTGGTTACCGTCGGCCGTTTCGATCGCGATCGTCTCGCCGGAGCTGCCGGTGATCGTCACCCGAGAGTTGATGGGCAGTTTCGTCCCGGCTTGGTAGTTGGTCGTGATGTGCTCGCCCTCGTGGAACCACAGATTGCGTTGGGTGTAGACGGTCTGGCCTTCCTTATCGGTGATCGGGCTCGGCCCGCCGGTGCTGGCGCAGCCGGCGAGCACGAGCGCGGCACAGCACGCCGCTATTGCGCGGTACACGTATTCCATCTCGCCAGTCCTCCTGAACGATGCGGACATCGGCTACGATACGCGTCTCCAAGCGTAGCCGCGGGCCCCGGCACCATCCATCGAACAGATCACACTTTGCCCGCCGCGTGACCGCAGGCGGGCGCTGGGCTAATCTGATCGGATAGCCGCGCGTCGGCGTTTCGTGGCGATGGCGACGCCCGCCGTCGGATACGCCCATTGACACGAGGGAGCAAGGGCAGGGTTCGCATGGAGACATGGCTTGAGCCGCTGAAGCTGCTGCACTTCGTGGGCGCGAGCGTGCTCCTCGGGACGCGCTTCGGGGGTGCCTATTTCCTGTGGCGTGCCCACCGCAGCGGCCGCGTCGCCGCCGTCGCCCAAGTCGCGGCCAACGTCGCCTGGGCCGAGCTGCTGATCACCACGCCCGCCGTGGTGGTCCAGCTACTCACGGGGCTGGCGCTGGTGGAGCTCCGGGGGCTGTCGTTGTCGGTCCCGTGGCTGGCGACGAGCTTCGCGCTGTTCGTGGGGGTCGGCCTCGTCTGGGCAGTCATCGTCTTCCTGCAGTTTCGTATCGCCGCCATGGCCGAATCGGCCTACCACGAGGGTGTGCCTCTGCCGCCGGCTCACGCGCGTGCCATGCGGGCTTGGCACGTCCTCGAGTGGCCCGTGCTCATCGCCGTTTTGGTGTTGTTCGCGCTCATGGTCTTCCGTGTGCCCGCGAGCTGAACGCCCGTGACCATGATCGATGCGCCACGGGCCCTAATGGGCCGTCCGCGTGCGTGCGCGCCGGCCCGGCTTCCCCGTGGCACAGCGGCGTGGTTACGCTAGCGTTCATGCGTGACTTGCTGAACCGATGGCTCGCGAGCGCTGTGCTGGCGGCGGTGGCCGCTGTGGCGTGGGCGGAGACGGACCCCGCCGAGACGGTGTTCGCTGCCAGCGAGGACCGCGTGTTCCAGATTCGCGTGCTCGATCGGGCCACGGGCAACAAGGCGAGCATCGGCAGTGGCTTCCATGCGCGCTCGCCGGGATTGGTCGTCACCAACTTCCACGTCGTCGCCGAGGCCATCTTCGAGCCCCAGCGTTACCGTGTCGAATACGTCGCCAGCAACGAGGTATCGGGGCCGCTCGAGCTGCGCAGTGTCGATGTCGTGCACGACTTGGCGGTGCTGCAGGCGCCCGATCTGTCCACCGCACCGTTGAAACTGCGCCGCGGGGCCATCCCGCAGGGCACGCGCATCTTCAGCATGGGCAATCCGCGCGATCTCGGCATGACGATCACGGGCGGGGCGTACAACGGGCCCATGGAGGGCTCGCTGTACGACAAGCTGATGTTCTCCGGCTCGTTGAATCCCGGCATGAGCGGTGGGCCGGCGCTGGACCGCGCCGGCCATGTCGTCGGCGTCAACGTCGCCACCGGCGGCGACGATCTGGGTTTTCTCGTGCCGGCGCAACGGCTGCGCAAGCTGCTCGACGAGGCCGATGACGCGGGCGCTGCGGACCGGGGCTTGGAGGCGCGCATCGAGTCGCAGCTGCGGGCCAACCAGTCCCGCTACATGGAGGAGCTGCTCGCCGGCGAATGGCAGACCCGGGCGTTCGGGCCGGTACGGTTGCCCGGGGAGATCGCGCCGTTCGTGCAGTGCTGGGGCCAGACCTCGGACGAGGAGAGCACGCCCTATCGGGTATCGCGCAGCCAGTGTGCCACCAAGGACCGTATCTACCTCTCACGCGGCTTCGACACGGGGCGCATCGCCTACCGCTACCGGCTGATCAACAGCGATTCGCTCAATCCGTGGCGCTTCTACGAGCTCTACAGCCAGCAGTACCGCCGGGCGCAGGACTTCAGCGGGCCCGAGGCCTCCGACGTGACCGAGTTCACTTGCCGTGACCGGTTCCTGCGCGTCGCCGATCGACCCTGGAAGGGCGCTTTCTGTGCGCGTCGCTACAAACGCTTCCCGGCCGTGTTCGACAGCTTCCTGACACTGGCCCTGGTCACCGACGCCGCCCGGGGCGTCGTCATCCAGGTCGCGCTGACCGGGGTCAGCCGCGAGCACGCCCAACGCTTCGTCGAGAAGTTCCTGGAGCACGTCACGTGGGCGCGCTGATCGTCGAGGTCCTCGGGCGTGGACGCGAGCCTACCGAGCGCCACCGCTTCGCGCCGGGACGCGTGAGCCTGGGCCGCGGCTACGACAACGACGTCATCATTGGCGATCCGTTCGTGGCCGCCCACCAGGCCGAGCTGTACTTCGATACCGAGCGCGGCTGGGTCTTGGCCGACCGGGAGCCGGTCAATCCGACACGGGATCGGCGCCATGGCGCCCTGACGGGCCCGCAAGCGGTCGAGTCGGGCATGATTGTCACCCTCGGGGTAACACCCGTGCGCCTGGTCTTCCCCGGTCATGCGGTCGCGCCGACCCAACGCATCGGTCGTACCCACGGCGTCGTCGATTGGCTGGATCGGGCCTCGGTGGCGATACCGCTGGTGCTGATGGCTTGGCTCGGCCAGTCCTACCTCGACTACCTGGGTCAGGTTCACAGCGAGGCGCGCCCGGCTCAGCACGGCATGGCGGGACTGATCGTCGCCTTCGCCGCGCTGGCTTGGGGTGGCTACTGGGCGCTGCTCGCGCGCCGCGGAGGCCGGCCACCGCGGTTCTGGGGCCACTGCGCGGGCGGCGCCGTCGCGCACGCCGGGCTCACGTTGGTGTTCCCGATCGCGGAGTATCTCGTGTTCTGGTCGAATAGCCGCTTGAGCGGCGACGTCGTACGCTTCGCCGGCCCAGCGGTGATCGCCGGCGGCGCGGTGTTTGGGGCGTTGACCGTGGCGACGCGGCTACGCCCGAAGCGAGCGGCGGCATGCGCCCACGGGGCCGCCGGATTGGTGCTCGTGGTCGCGGTTCTGGCGCGTTTCGCGGGCATGCCCGATTTTCGCGCGGAACCCCTTTATGCGGGGGTATTGAAGCCGCCGCTGCCGTGGGCGCCGTCGGTGGATGGCGTCGCCCCGTTCGATGCCACGGCCGACGCCGTGTTCGCCGCGATCCCCGAGGCGGATGACCGCGGGCAAGGGGCCGACGACGGCGGTGGCGAGGCGAGGGCCGTGGACCGGGACCCACCCTGAGACGCACGCCATCGGTGCCGGCAGCACGTGGTCAACGCACCATCACCATCACGACCGAATGGCGCACCTGCTGCACCAGCTTACGCGTCGCCACGGGCTCGCCCTCGTCTAGCGCGACGTTGCCGCCGTCGAGCCATGGCGCGAGGAACTGGCTCTTGACCGCGTAGTTCACGTTCTGCGGTAGATCACCGCTGGCGCGCGCGACCGCCGCGGCGTTGAGCTTGCCCACGATTACGCCGACGACCTGGCCCTTGTTGTTGAAAAGCGGGCCGCCGCTGTTGCCTTTCTGGATGGGTGTCTGGATTTGATACAGGCGCTCGTCGTCGCGCACGCCGCTGGTGGCGCTGATCACGCCTTGGGTGACTTTGGGCTCGCTGCCCATGACATCGATGTGGGGGTAGCCGATGGTGAGGACCTCTGTGCCGCTAAGGGCGGGCTTGGTCTGGACGGGGATGGGGTCGAGGCGCGTGCCGTCATCGGCGAGACGCAGCAGGGCGAGGTCGTGCTTCGGGTCGGTCTCCGCGACCCGCGCGGGCACGCGCCGGTCCTCACCCAAAACGATCTCGACCGAATCGGCGCCGTCGACGACGTGGTGGTTGGTGACGATCCTGCGCGGTGCGATGGCCCAGCCGGTCGCGATACCGACCCGGCCCTGCTGGGGCGCCGCGCTCGCGCCATCGCTGTCGGCGCTCGCCTCGTCGTCGCCACCGTCTTGCTCCATCTCGAGGACCTGCGCATCGGTGTCGGGCTTCTCCGTGGCGGCGTCGGGCGGCGGCTCGTCGCTGTAGTGCACCTTGCCGTCATCGTCGGTCCATTTGTACACCGCCGCGGTCGCCGGCATCGCCAGCGCTGCGAGCAATAGCGCCAATCCGGGTCGCACCGCGCGGCCCTCCTCATCCCTCGGGGACATCGTCGCCGAAACGTTTCAGTCTAGCCGGGCGGGGGGACCGCGCCAAGCAGGTCCCCGGGCGACGACGAATATGGCATCCTCTTAGTCGTCAAGGTGCTCGCACGCGCAAGGAGCCGCGCTCGCTCTTGGAGAGACGGCGCTATCTCGACGCGGCCCGCAGCCAACCAGTCGACGCGGTTCGACTACGAGCCGGCGCGCCAAGCGTTCCTGGTCCTGCGAACCCAGGCGACGTACTACGCCGTCGCGGGCGTACTGATCGCGATCGCCGCGGCTATTCTCGCCACCCTCCTGGTCTGCATCCACGTCTACGACGGCGTGACCCTCGACAATGTCCGCCGGGCCCACCGCGAGAACATCGCCTTGTGGGCGCTCGATGCGATGCCGTTCCTGTTCGCGCTTTGGGGCCAGTACACGAGCTTGAAAATGGCCAAGCGCGCCGGCTCGATGGTGGAGACCACCACCGACGCCTTGCGCGACGAGCTCGAGGAGGTGCAAGCGCGCTCGCAGGCGAAGACCGATTTCTTCGCGCGCATGAGCCACGAGCTGCGGACCCCGATCAACGCGATCATCGGCATGAGCGATCTTATCCTGAGCGAGGACGATCCGGAGCAGCGCCAGCGCCACGCGCAGGTCATCCACGACTCGGCCGAGGGTCTGCTGGTGCTGATCAACGACATCCTCGACTTCTCCAAGATCGAGTCGGGCGGGATGGAGCTCGACGAGGTGGCGTTCGACCTGCACGAGGTGCTCAGCGGCACCGCCACATTGATGGAAGGCACCGCTCGCAAGAAGGGCCTCGAGCTCGAGTGCGACATCCCCGAGGCGGCGCCGCGGCGCGTCATCGGGGATCCCAGCCGTTTGCGCCAGATCGCGATCAATCTGCTGGGCAACGCGATCAAGTTCACCGAGCACGGCAAAGTCGCGCTCCGCCTGCGGGATTGGTCGCTCGAGGCGAAGGGGGCGCATGCCATTCGCTTCGAGGTCGCCGACACGGGGCCCGGGATCAGTCCCGCGCATCAAGAGCGCTTGTTCGAGCCGTATCGCCAGGCCCCGGGCAAGAGCAAAAAGGGTACCGGTCTCGGCCTGGCGATCTCGCTCGAGCTCGCGCGGGCGATGGATGGCAGCATCGGGCTCGACAGCAGCGAAGGGCAGGGCTCGACGTTCCGTGTCACCGTCCGGCTCAAGCCCGTCTCGAGCGAGGCGGCCCCGGTCGATCGCAGTGAGATCGATCTACGGGGCCAGCGGGTGCTGCTGGCCGATGCCGATGCCAGCGCCGGCGACGCGCTCGCGCGCGAGCTCGAATCGCACGGCATGGTCGTTACGCGCACCGGCGACGGCCTCGATGCGGTGCAGCGGGCTCAGCGTGCGCAGCAGCAGGGCCAGCCCTTCGCGCTGATCCTCGCCGACATGTTCCTGCCCAACCTATCGGGCGAGGAGCTGGGCCGGCGCCTCAAGGCCCGCGGCGACATGGACGATGTAGCCATCGCGATCATGACCGCCGCGGGCGCGCGCGGCGACGCCAAGCGCCTCAACGACGCCGGCTTCGTGGGCTATCTCAGCCGCCCGGTGCCGTCCGAGCACATGGGCGAGCTGGTGCGGGCGATGCTGGCGACGCAGAGGCTGGCGCCCGACGAGCGCCGCCGCCAGGGTTTGGTCACGCGTTACGATATCCGCGAAGGTGCCCAAGAGACCCGTCCCGTGCTGGTCGTCGACGACAGCGACATCAACCGCGAGATCACCGTGAGCTACCTCGAGGGCCTGGGCCTGCGCGTCGACGCAGTCGCCGACGGGGCCAGCGCGATCCACGCCGTCCGCGGGGAGCGCTATGCCGCCGTGTTGATGGACTTGCAATTGCCCGACAGGTCGGGCGACCGGGTGACCGCGGCCATCCGGGGGCTGGAGGCGCCGCACTCCCGCGTGCCCATCCTGATCTTCACCGCGGGTGCCAGCGAACAGCAGCGCCATCGGTGCAAGGACGCCGGTGCCGACGACTTCGTGCTCAAGCCCATCCGGCGCGATACCTTGTGGACCAAGCTCCAGCCCCATCTGGAATCGACCGGTACCTCGGCGCCGGTGCAGGCGGCCGCCGGTGGGGCGGCGCAATCGGATGCCGCCGACATCAATCCCAAGCTCGCGAAGGTCTTCATGGGCGAGGCCGACGATCATCTCGACCACATCGATGCCGCGATCGCGGCGTCCATCGATCGCGAGACGATCGGCCGCCGCGCCCACGCGCTCAAGAGCGCGAGCCAGCACTTCCCGCCTAACGATCTCACCGAGGCCGCGCGGCGTCTGGAAGAGCTCGCCAACAGCGGCGACGACGACGCGATTGCCGCGCAAGTCGAGTCGGTGCGTTCCGCGTGGAAGCGCCTGCGCGCCGTGCTCGAGGAGGCGACCCAGAACGGGCCTTCCGGCTGACGCCGCAGACGGGGCCGCGCCCGAGGGCGCGGCGGCCAGCCGAATCGTGGCCCGGGAGGGCTCCGCCGGGGCCGTGCCATCGGGGAGGCCGCGCAATGGCGATGACGCTCGCTTTCGACGTCTACGGCACGTTGGTGGATCCGCACGGCATGGCTGCGCTGTTGCGTCCCGATGCGGGCGATCGCGCCGATGCCGTGAGCCGCTTGTGGCGCGAGAAACAGCTCGAGTTCGCGTTTCGCCGCGGTCTCATGCGCGTCTATGAGGACTTCGGTGTCGTCACGCGCCAGGCCCTTCGCTACGCCCTGGCGACGTACGGCGCGGGCGTTTCGCCGGCGCGCGAAGACGAGCTCATGACGGCCTATCTGTCGCTGCCCGCGTTCGCCGATGCCGAGCCGGCATTGCGATCGCTGCAGGGGCGGCTCCCGCAGTACGCCTTCTCCAACGGCACGAGCGATGCCCTGGAGAGCGTCCTGGGCCATAACGGCCTGCTCGCCTACTTCGACGGCTTGGTCTCGGTCGACGCCGTCCGCAGCTTCAAGCCGGACCCGGCGGTCTACGCCTACGCCCGGCGTGCGACGGGGGCGATGGAACAACCGCTGTGCTTGGTCTCGAGCAACGCCTGGGACGTCATCGGCGCACGCGCCGCCGGCCTCATGGCGATTTGGCTCCGCCGCGATCGCGACCGCGTGTTCGAGGATTGGGGGCTGGCGCCGACGGCGGTGATCACCGACCTGCGCGAGCTCGCCGACACCCTGGACGCGGTCTAGCGGGCGCGCCGTACGCAGCGTCAACGCGTCGCTACCCGGCAACCGAAAGCGCGAATGACAAAAGCCGCGGACGCCTCGCCGACGGTCCGCGGCTCGAGTCAGCCAGCGGCATCGATGCCGTGGCGTATTGCCGTTGGGCAGGGACAAGGCCCGCCGGCCAGGTCAATGGCGCGGCGGGCCGGATCTCAGTGGTACGTACCGTCGAGCTCTTCCAACGCCTGTTGGTCGTCGACACGGACGGCCGTCTCCGAGGCGGACGGTGCGGCCCAAGAGAAAGCGGATACACTGCGACCGCCTTCGACGTCCACTTGGATCTAGGCCATGCCGCGAATCTATCTCGACTACAATGCGAGCACGCCCATCGCCCCATCGGTCATGGAGGCGATGCAGGCGGCCATGGGGGAGGGCTTCGGCAACCCGTCGAGCCCGCATTGGGCCGCTGCGCCGGCCAAGCGCATGCTCGAGGACAGCCGTGCCCAAGTGGCGCATCTGATCGGTGCACGGCCCGACGAGATCGTGCTCACCAGCGGCGGCAGCGAGGCCAACAACCACGCGCTCAAAGGGGTGGTGTACGCCAGCACGCGAGCGGCGCCGCACATCGTCACCACCGCCGTCGAGCACCCGGCCATCCACGCGCCTTGTCGCTTTCTGGAGCGCTCGGGGGCACGGGTCACCCGGCTCCCGGTGGACGCCACCGGCCGCATCGACCCCGACGACCTACGCCGAGCGATCACGGCGGATACCGTGCTGGTGAGCGTCATGCTCGCCAACAACGAGGTGGGCACGATCCAGCCGGTCGCCGAATGCGCCCGCATCGCGCGTGAGCACGGCGTGTGGGTCCACACCGACGCGGCCCAGGCGCTCGGCAAGATCCCGGTCGACGTCGACGAGCTGGGTGCGGATCTGCTCACCGTCGCCGGCCATAAGCTCTATGCCCCTAAGGGCGTGGGCGCGCTCTACGTGCGCGCGGGCCTCGAGCTGGAGCCGCTGATCCACGGCGCCGGGCACGAGCGCGGCCGGCGTGCCGGCACTGAGAGCGCGTTGCTGGCGACCGCGCTGGGCCGGGCGTGCGAGCGGGTGGGCGATCTCACGCCCATGGCGGACGTCGAAGCGCTGCGCGATCGCTTCTGGACGGGGCTGCAGGCGCGCTTCGGTGACGCCGTGGTCCTCAATGGCCACCCGCAGCACCGGCTCCCGAACACGCTCAACGTCGCCTTCAAAGGGCGCGACGGTGGCGCGATCCTGGATCGCTTGGACGGGGTCGCCGCCTCGACCGGCTCGGCCTGTCACGCCGACCATGTCGAGCTCTCGCCCGTTCTGGCGGCGATGGGCGTGCCCGAGCGCGTCGCCATGGGGGCGATCCGGTTCAGTCTGGGCCGCGAAACGACGGGCGATGAGATCGATACGGTCTTGTCGCAGCTCGACGCCCTCGAGCCGGTGCACAGCACCTGAGCGGGCGCGACGCCACCCGGCTGCTGCCGCCATGCGGGCGTCGTCGCGGCGGTACCGGATCGGGGCTCGGCTGCGGTCGAGTGCGCACGGCCGGTGCCGGCCACCGCCCGGCCGCGGCTTCACTCGATCACGTGATCCCGATAGCGCATCGATACCCAATCGCCAGCGAGTATCCGGCGGAGATCGTCGGCCAATCGCAGCGCGTGATCGCGCGGGTGGATACCGATGCGCAAGGGACAGCGCCGGCGCCGTGCCCACTCGGTCTGCAACCGATTCCAACCGCGTAATAGGTGCTCGCGGGCGACCGTGTCCGCCTCGAAGCCGACCAGGGGGAGGGTCTCGAGCCGGCCGTCGGTCGTCGACAACAGACCGCGCGTGACCTCGATGCGCGCGTACGGCAGGCGCGCGAGCTGGTCGCGGCCGAGCGCGCCCAGGGCCCAGGCGGGCGGCACGTAGCTCTCAGGGGGGGGCAGCCCTTGCTGGTCGAACCAAGCGGCGGCCGCCTCCATGAGCTCGACGATTTGGGCGGTGTCGAGCGCTAAATGCTCGGCGCAGCGCCGTGAGATCAATGCGGCGTGGAGCCAGTGGTAGGGCCCGCCGAGGCGCTGTACGCCGTGGTGCCATCCGTGGGCCGCGAGCTCGAGGCCCTCATGCTGCCATTGGGCCAAGCGCTCGATGTCGCCGCCGTGCCATTGGCGGCCGGGCACGACCAGCAGCGTCAGGCGGTGGTGACCGTGCGCGCGCAGGCGCTCGATGTGGCCTGCCACGGCATCGAGCGTTTCCGGCATGACGTCGTGGATGCTGATCAGCGCGCGCATCCACTAATCACCCGCCCGCGCGTGTCGTTGGAGCACGGCGAGCCATTGCTCGATCGTCTCGTGGTGTAGCTGGAGCGCGCCGCGGCGGCCGCGTGCGCCCCGATCCGCCCATTGCTCGGCGCTGGCGCGGTCCAATCGGGTCAGGGCGTCGCTGAGCGCCTCGTCGGCTTCCAGGGCACATACGCTGTCGGCGACCTGGGGCCAGTCATGGATGCCCGCATTGCGCGTCACCAGGACCGGCCGGTGGCGGACCATGGCCTCCAGGGCGATGGAGCCGAACGTCTCGAAGCGCGAGGGCAAGATGACCAGCCCCGCCTCGTCGAGGAGATCGCACAGCGCCGCGCGGCTGAGCCAGCCGCGGTACTCCAGATTGGCGGTCGTGGCCGCGGCGTCGACGACGCGCTCGCGCTGGGGGCCGTCGCCCGCGATGATGAAGCGTTGCCAGGGGCGGCGGCGCGCGGCGTCGAGTATGGCGTCGATGTTCTTCTCCGCGGCGAGGCGCCCGGCGAAGACGACCGGGTCCGGGCCTCGCGGCGGTGGCGGTGGCGTGGTGGCGAGGAAAACGCGCTCGATCGGCGTGCCCATGACCTCGACCCGCGGCGCACCGAGGGCGCGAACGGGCTCGATGAGCTCGCTGTTGTTGACGAGCACGGCGCTGCTGCGCCGGCACAGCCGCCGGTTCGCCGCCCCCAGGGCGCGGCTGCCCAGCTGTTTCTTCACGGGGCCCCAGTAGAGCGCCGCGAGCGCGGCGAAGTCGGTGTGGAAGGCGCTGATGAACCCGGATTGGCACCGCCGGGCGAGACGCATCCCCATCAAACCGAACGGACCGGGGGTTACGCTGACCACGAGATGGGGGGCCAATGCGTCGATGTGGCGGCGCAGCCGGAACGGATCGGGGAGCGCCAACTGCTGGGTCCGGTCCCCCGGTAGCGGCACGGTGACGGCGTTGAACCGGCGCTTCGGCAAGGGCTGCAATACCTGCGCGGCCTCGACGCGATCCCGAAGATGGTCGACCAGATCGTGATAGTACGCGCCGGTGCCATTGCGTTCGGGGAGCGAGTCCGAGAAGAACGCGATACGTAGCCGGCTGTTGGTGCTCGCCGCAGCGGGGATATCGGTCAAGCCGCAACTCCTACTCGGTGGGGCAGGGCCAACAAGCGCTCGTAGGCGGGCGAGACGTGCTGCGCCACAGCGGCCTCGTCGAACGCCAACGCTCCGACCCGACGGGGAGAGGGACGCGCAGCGCTGCGCCACCCACCGAGCTGGGCCAGCAGGGACGTATCCTCAGTGATCCCCAAGCGCCCCAGCAGCTGCCCGATGACGCGCTCCGGGCGCTCGCGCAGATCACGCGCGTCGACGATGACCGCCCGCTCGACGGGCCAACCGGCGACGAGGTCGGCCAACCTTGTCAGCGTATGGGTATACATGTCGAGGAAGTCGCGCTGGAACGCGGCGCTGCTCGTCTCGGTACCAAAGACCGCCCGCGCGGGCGCGACCGCGCGAATTTGCGAATGCAGTGCCTGCATCGGCTCGCGCAGGCACAGGATGAAGCGCGCCTCCGGGATGGTCTCGTGCAGCCCACCGACCCAAGAGCCGAATGCGGCATTCTTGGACAGCAGGGAGCGTTCGCGGCCGCGGACATACACGTGGCGCTGCAGACACGCCCGGTAGAAGCGAAGCAGACGCCGGCGGCGCCCGCTGGACATGTCACGGTCCATGCGGGCGAGGGCGCGCAGTCCGGGCGCGCCCGGGAACGCCAGCAGCATGATGAAGCATCCGCCCGCCGGCAATAGGAACAGATAGTCCTCCTCGGGTGCCTCGAGACCGACCTCGTGGATGTCGTCCATGGCGCCGGTCAGTCGCCGCGACGACGCGGTCAGGGCGCGACGGACCGGTCTCCCCAGGCGGCGATCGAGCTCGGCGAGCGCGTCGACTAGGCGCCGCTGGAGGATCGACGGCGCCAACACCGCTTCCCAGGTCGTAACCGTGGTGTATCGGGTGGTGTCGCTGGCCAGCGTGCGATGGACGAACGTCGTGGCGCTGCGGGGAATGCCGGTGATGATGATCGTCCCCTCGAGCGAGCTGCGCCGATAGCGGTGGAAAAGGCATTCGTCGAGCAGCAGGCAAACCGCATGGACCAGCTGGAGGGTGAAGAACACGGGGAAACCGGCGAGGAGCACGAGCAGCCGCCGCGGCCGCATCGGTGCCCGCGGATCGCGCCAGCGCACCAGCGCCTTGGCCCACCAGCCGACATAGCACGCCAGACCCTCGCAGACCACGATGAGCGTTTTCATCGGTTGGGGAA
>CAYTWS010000002.1:0-20960 GCA_964442145.1 uncultured Ectothiorhodospiraceae bacterium
GGACGCTGTTGTTGACGTTCTTCTACCGCCAAATGCCCGAGCTCATCGAGCTCGGCCACGTGTATATCGCACAGCCGCCGCTGTACAAGGTGCGCCGCGGCAAGAAGGAGCACTACGTCAAAGACGACGATGAGCTCAACAGCCACTTGCTGGCGCTGGCGCTCGACTCCGCCGAGCTCCACGTGAACGCGGATGCACCGCCGATCGGCGAGAGCGCGCTGGAGGCGTTGGCGAGTGAATATACCCGTGTCGAGCGGCTGATGAGCCGCTTGAGTCGGCGCTACGACCGTCGTCTGCTGGAGCAGTTGATCAATGTCCGCGGCGTGCACGAAGCGGACCTGCAAGATAGCGAGGCGTTGTCGGCGTGGGCCGAACAACTCGAGGCGCGCCTGAACAATGCTTCTGGCGCGGCGTACCGGGTCCACACGGAGCGCTTCGACGCGGGTCTGGGTGTCCGCGTGGAGCATGACGTGCACGGCAACACCTATAGCGATGCCCTGGGGCCGCAATTCTTCACCTCGCCCGAATACCAAGCGATCGGCGCCTTCGCGGACCGGGTGCACGATCTGCTGGAGGAGGGCGCATACGTGGCTCGGGGTAAGCAGCAACGCCCGGTGCGCGAGTTCCGCGAGGTCATGGATTGGCTCCTCGCCGAGGGGCGCAAGGGCCTCACCTTCCAGCGCTACAAGGGCCTGGGTGAGATGAATCCGGAGCAGCTGTGGGAGACCACGATGGATCCGGACTCGCGGCGCCTGCTCCAGGTGCGGATCGAGGATGCGGTGGCGGCCGACGAGATGTTCACGACGCTGATGGGCGATCAAGTCGAGCCGCGCCGCGCCTTTATCGAGAGCAATGCCCTAGCGGTGTCCAATCTGGACATCTGAGGGTGGCATGTTCCACGTGGAACAGGTGTTTGCAGGCGCGCCGATCGCTTCCATCGTCGCGCCATGGTTCCACGTGAAACACGCGCCGTCCCCATTCGCCACCGATTCGAGTCCGCTTGCGTAAAGGAGCGCCCGTGTTCATCGCGAGCTGGAACGTCAACTCGCTCAAGGTCCGCCTGCCCCAGGTGCTCGCGTGGCTCGACCGCCAACGCCCGGACGTCCTCGCGCTCCAGGAGACCAAGGTCACCGACGAAGCGTTCCCCGCCGATGCCTTCCGGGAAGCAGGGTGGCACGTCACCTTCACCGGCCAGAAAACCTACAACGGTGTCGCCATCGTCTCGCGCCACCCAGCCGAATCGGTCTCGACCGACCCGATCGGCATGGGTGACGGGCAGCGCCGCGCCCTGGCGGCGACGGTCGACGGCATCCGCCTCTACAACCTTTACGTCCCCAACGGCAAGGCCGTCGACAACGACGCCTACCAGCACAAGCTGACCTGGCTGGCGCACGCTGCCGAACGGTTGCACGGGGAGCAGCAACAGCATTCATCGCTTGTCGTGGCCGGCGACTTCAACATCGCCCCGACCGACGACGACGTCTTCGACCCCGAAGGGCTGGCGGGCACGATCCACTGCTCCGATGCCGAGCGTGCCGCCCTGCAGCGCCTGCTCGATTTGGGGCTCGCCGACAGCTTCCACGCGGCGGGCGGCGGCCCCGGCCGCTACAGCTGGTGGGATTATCGCGCGAACGCGTTTCGCCGCGACCGTGGCCTGCGCATCGATCTCATCCTGGCCTCGGGTGGCCTGGTCGAGCGCCTCGATGAGGCCGGCATCGATGTCGCGCCCCGGCGCAACGAGCGCCCCTCGGATCACGCGCCCGTCTACGCCTGTTTTACATGACCATGGAATACCGGGACCTGCGCCAATTCCTCGACGGGCTAGAGGCCGAGGGCGACCTCGTGCGCGTGCAACACGCGGTCGACCCCTATCTCGAGATGACCGAGATCTGCGACCGCACACTGCGCCGCGGCGGGCCCGCGGTCATGTTCGAGCAGCCCAAGGGGCACGACACCCCCGTTTTGGGGAATCTCTTCGGCACCACGCGCCGGGTTGCGCGCGCCATGGGGGCCGAGGATATCGAGGCGCTGCGCGAGATCGGGCGCCTGCTCGCCTTCCTCAAGGAGCCCGATCCGCCCAAGGGCATGCGCGAGGCTTCGCAGAGCCTCCCTATTTTCAAGAAAGTATTGGATATGGCGCCACGGCGCGTGCGCCGCGCGCCGTGCCAAGAGCGCATCGACACGGGCGCCGACATCGACCTCGCGCGCCTGCCCATCCAGACCTGCTGGCCGGGCGACGCAGGCCCGCAGATCACCTGGGGCCTGGTGGTCACGCGGGGTCCCCACGCCGAGCGCGCCAACATGGGGATCTATCGCCAGCAGGTGCTCGGGCCCAACCGGGTGGCGATGCGCTGGCTGGCCCACCGCGGTGGGGCCCTCGACTTCCAAGACTGGCAGCAGCACTACCCGGGCGAGCCATTTCCCGTGGCCGTGGCCCTGGGCGCCGACCCCGCGACGACCCTGGCCGCGGTCACGCCCGTGCCCGACACGCTATCGGAGCACGCGTTCGCCGGTCTATTGCGTGGCCGCCGTACCGATCTGGTCGACTGCATTGGCAGCGATCTGCAGGTGCCGGCCCAGGCGGAGATGGTGCTGGAAGGCCACATCCACCCGGGCGATACCTGCTGGGAGGGCCCCTTCGGCGACCACACGGGCTACTACAACGAGGTCGAGGAATTCCCCGTATTCACCATCGATCGCATCACCAGCCGCCGCGATCCGATCTATCACTCCACCTACACCGGGCGCCCGCCCGACGAGCCCGCCGTGCTGGGCCTGGCGCTCAACGAGGTGTTCGTCCCGATCCTGCAGAAGCAGTTCCCCGAGATCGTCGATTTCTATCTCCCACCCGAGGGCTGCTCCTATCGCGTGGCCGTCGTGCCCATGCGCAAGAAGTATCCCGGGCATGCCAAGCGGGTGATGCTCGGTGTCTGGTCGTTCCTGCGCCAGTTCATGTATACCAAGTTCGTCATCGTCGTCGACGACGACATCGATGCGCGCGACTGGAGCGACGTGATCTGGGCGATGTCCACGCGTATGGACCCGCAGCGCGACACCACGTTCGTCGACCGCTCGCCCATCGACTATCTCGACTTCGCCTCGCCCACAGCCGGGCTCGGCTCCAAGATGGGCCTCGACGCCACCACCAAGTGGTCTGCCGAGACGGATCGCGAGTGGGGGCGCGCGATCGCCATGGATCCCGCGGTCAAGCAGCGCATCGACGCCATTTGGGACGAGCTCGGTATCGACGCGCGCTAAAAGCCGGCCCGCCGGCCCGGCCGACCGGGGGGTGCACCGACGACGACGCGTCTCGCTGCGCCTGCGCTTGGCACGCCCGCACGAATGCGCCAATATAGCCAACGGGTGCGCCACGCTCGGAGGCTCTCATGCGGCAGATCATGGCGCTCAACGCGAAAGGTGGCTCGGGTAAGACCACGATCGCGACCAATCTGGCGAGCTACTACGCGAGCCAAGGCCTCGACGTCGTCCTCGCCGATCTCGATCCCCAGGGATCCGCGCTCGCTTGGCTGGCGAATCGGCCTACGGGGCGAGCGCCGATACGCGGTGTCGATGCCTCCCGCAAAGGGGCACGCCTGCCGCGCTCCGCCGACCTGGCGATCTTCGACGCGCCCGCGGGCGTGCACAGCAGCGAGCTGGGCAATCTGATGCGCCGCGCCGACACGTTCATCGTGCCGGTGCTGCCATCACCGATCGATATGCGCGCCCCCGACGACTTCATCGCCGAGATGCGCCGAAACAAGCGGGTCCAGACCCAGCGGGCCAAATTCGGCGTCATCGCGAATCGCGCCCGCGAGCACACCAACGTCTTCCGCGAGCTCGAGCAATTCCTGCGCCACTTGCGTGTGCCCGTGCTGACCCAGCTGCGCGACAATATGAATTATGTCCGGGCAGCCGACCGCGGCCTGGGTATTTTCGAGCTGGCGCCCTATCGAACCGCCTTCGATCGGCAGCAGTGGCGCCCCGTCATCAAGTGGCTCAATAGCAAGCGTAGCCGGCCGGCCGCATAGCGGCCGCCGGCAGGGCAACCACGCCTAGGCGGTACCGGTGGGCTCGACCGGCTGGGGTGCCGGCGTCGCCAACGCCGCTTGATGTGCCTCCAGGCGCGCCGCTTCGGCCGGCTCCTCCCGGCTGCCGGTATCCACGGCCAGACGCAACCCCCGACGATACTGCTCCCGAGCCGCACCGATCTCGCCGAGCTCGTCCAGTAGGCTGGCGAGCTCGTAGAACGTCTCCGCACGCGGCAGCAGCTCCAGGCTCGCCTCGAGGTAGGTGCGGGCCTTGCCCCAAAGGCGATTGCGCACGCACAAGCGCCCGAGCGTGAGTAACAGCATCGGGCTCTGCGCGCGCGACTGGTACCAACCCTCGGCCGTGTTGAGCTGGCGGGTCGCGTGATCGGGGCGGGCGAGGCCGTAGTCGCGCACCAGCTGCTCGGACCATTGGCGTCCCAGGAATTGGCGGATGCGCTTCTCGGCGGTCTCGTGCGCGCCGGCGCCGATGAGCTGGCGAGTGTACTCGTGAACGACCTCGCCATCGCTGCGCATGCGCCGCGGCAGTGACCGCCACACCTGCTCGAGCGCTTCGGCGTCTTGGTCCGCTTGCGCGATGCGCCCGACTTGGGCCGCGCGCTCCAGCGACTCGAGGCGCTCGTCTTCGAATACGCCCCGGCGGCGCAGCTCGGGGACGAGCTCGGCCAAGCGCTGCCAATCCTCGAGCTCCGAGTACAGCCGCGCGAGCAGCTTGATCACATAGGCGTGGTGCGGCGCCAGGCTACGCAAGCGATTGAGTGTGGCCAGGGCATGCTCGGTCTGGTGGTGAGCCAGTTGCAGCTCGGCCTGGGTCAGCGAGACGGCCACATCCGCTTCCGGATTCCCCTCCAGCGCCGACTTGAGATAGGCATCACGGCGCTCGTAGGCGCCTGCTTGCTGTGCCGCACGCGCTGCCGCCAAGTAGTTCAGCAGGCTCGTGTCGGACTCGTCGGCGTGGCGTGTGAGCAGTTTCTCGGCCTTCTCCCAGCGCCCCTCGGCCATCTCGATCAAGCCTTGGGTCAGACCGCGCCGTGCGCGCTCCGAGCTGCGCCCGCGCGCGCCCTTGCGCAGCCAGCGCGGGCTGCGTACGACAGCCCCCACCGCGCGAAGCAAGGCATAGAGGGCGAGGAACAACACCGCCAATGCCCCGAGGGCGAAGGCGACCGTGGTCTCAACCTCCCACTGGCCGATGTCGATGTAGACATAGCCCGGGTCGCTCTCCAACAACGCCGCCGCGCCGAACACCAGCGCGAGCACCGCGACCGCGACAATCAGCCAACGCATGGGTCAGTCCTCCCCGTCGGCCCCGACCAGATCGGGCCGGTCGCGCCGCGCCTCGAGCTCGGCGGTAACCTCTTCGACGTAATCGAGCGTGCGCGTAAGATCGGGATACGATGTCGTCACGCCGCGCTCCTCGAGCTCATCCAGCGTCTCGCGGAAGTAGGCCACGGTCGGTGAGTCGGCCGCGAAGTGCTCGTCGACGATCGCGCGCGCCCGTTGGATCGACTGGCTGTACGGGTCGGGCTCGCGGCGAAGCGCCGCCCGGCGCGCCTCGGACAGGGCGTAGCCCAGCTTCTCCGCGGCCGGCAAGGCCCGATCGGCGCGCGGGCGCGCCGGCCCCTCGGGCTCGCCTTGGCGGCGCACCACGACATAGCTCGACAAGCCTTCACGTAAGCGCTGCCACCAGCTGCCCGCATCCGCCGTCGTCCCCTCGGCGCCATCGTCGGCGGGCTCGCGCTGCTGACGCGGCGGTAGATCGGGGATCCGCTGCAGAAGCGATTGGATCCGTACCGCGATGCCCTCGACGTCGGCCGGCTCGGTCTGATGCAGGGCGCTGATGGCGTCCACGAGCCGCTGGCGCAGGTCGAGCAGGCGCACGTCGCCGACCTCGGCGAGTGAGCGATCCGCGGCCTCCATCGCCGCGATCGCCGCTCGGCGGTCGTGCGCGATCGCGAGCCGACGCGCGGCGACGGCGACCAGGTAATGGACCTCGGCCAAGCGCCAATCGAGCTGATCGCGCCCCGCCAACTCGCGCGCCGTGGCCACCGCCTGTTCGAGCTTGTCCAAGCGTTCGCGCAGCGTTTGCGCGCGCTGGGTATCGCTCTGGGCGACCTCGTCGATCGCCTTTTCCAGGCGCTGGGCCTCGCCCGTGACCTGGCTCTCGAGCTCGTCGATGGATTGGGCGAGGGCTTCGCTGCGCGCGAAACGCTCCAGCGCACGCTCGCGCTCCTCGGGGACGGCGGCCACACGCTGCTCGAGCTGCTGGAGACGCCAGTAGAGGTAGCCGCCCCCGCCCGCGACCACCAATACCAGCACGACGAGCGCTAGGGCCAGCGCGCGCCAGCGCCCGCGGCGCCCCCCACCGCCGCTATGCTCGCCCCCGCCCGACCGGGGTCCCGCGGGGGGGGCTGGCGGCGCTTCGTCGGATGCGTCGCGCTCATGCTCGGCGGAGCTCGTCTCGGTGCCGGTCTCGCCGGCCGCTTGAGTCGCGCCCTCGTCGGCCCCCGGATCCCCCGCGGCCGTCGCCGTGTGGGCCTCGTCGACGCCACCTTCCGGCTGTGTCGATTGCGCCGGCTCGGCGTCGGCCGGCGTCGCCTGACTGGGCGATCCCTCACCCGCCTCGCCGGGATCGGCGGCACCGCCGTCGACGGCCTCGGGCGCAGGCGACGGGGATTCATCGTCGGCTTCAGACTCGCCGCGCCGTTGCTTATCAAGCCGATGGGATTCGCTCATGCGGACTCCGAAGGTCCCTGGGCCAGCGTCGCCGCGGCAGCACGGATTGCGGCCATCAGGCCCGCGTCACCGGGCTCCGGCGCCACGAACGGCGCCAGTGCGAAGCCGTGCTCGCGCGCGGCCTTGGCGATGCGTTGGCTATTGACCGCAAGGGGCCGACCCAACACCCACTCGCGCACCGACTCGTCGAGCAGCGCGAGCAGATTGGCCAACCCCTGCGTGCTCGTGGCCGTGACCACGTCACACTCGGTTGCCACCGTGGGGTCGAGCCCCTCCGGGCGGCGGCGACGATAGACTTCAGCATAATCGACCGCCGCGCCGCGCGCCATCAACCCCTCGGCCAAGTCCTCGCGGCCGCCCTCGCCCCGGACGATCAATACCCGGCGCCCGGCGACACGATCCGCGGCCAGCGCGGGCGCGCGTAGCAATCCCTCCGAGTCCTGCGAATCCACGGGCTCGATGGCCACCGCGAAGCCGCGCTCGGTCAGGGCCGCACGGGTCGCTGCCCCCACGGCACCGATGGGCGGGGCGAACGCGGGCGTGAGCGCCAATGCCTCGACCCCGTGCGCGACCGCCGCCGGGCTGACGAACAGCATGGCGCCGTACTGGAGTGGCGTACCCGGGGCCGCCCAGGGCAGCGGGCAGGGCTCGATCTCGATGACGGGGAACCGGCGGGCCGCGCCGCCGGCCGCCTCGATCGCCTGGATCAGGCCCTCGGCGCGCTCGGCCGGGCGCGTCACCAGCACGCGCCGCCCCCGCAGCGGCTCATCGGCCATGGCTCAACCCGCCAAGACCTCGGCGGCCCCCTGGTCCAATAGCGCGCTGGCCGCCGCGCTGCCGATGGTGGCGGGCTCGCGCGGGTCGCCCGCTTGCTCGGTCTCCAGCAGCGTGTGGCCGTCGGCCGCGCCCACGCGGGCCTTGAGCCGCAGGGTGCCAGCGCTGATCGTCGCGTGGCCGGCGATCGGCGACAGGCAGCTGCCGCCCAGGCCGCGCGAGACGGCGCGCTCGGCCTCGACGCATGCGCTCGTCGGCGCATCGGCGATGCCCTCGATGCGGGCGATGACGTCGGCGTCGTCGGCGCGGCACTCGATCCCGAGCGCGCCTTGGCCGATGCCGGGCAGGCAAAGGCCGGGATCGAGATCGCTAGTGATGTGGTCGCTCAGCCCCAGGCGATCGAGGCCGGCGCGCGCGAGCACGATGGCGTCGAAATCGCCGCGCTCGAGCTTGCTCAAGCGCGTGTTGACGTTGCCCCGCAATGGGTCGACGCGGCACCCCGGCAGCGCATGGAGGAGCTGGCTTGCACGGCGTAAGGAGCAGGTACCGATCACCGCACCCGACGGCAGCGCGTCCGGTGAGCGCCAACGCGGCGAGATGAAGGCATCGAACGGGCTCTCGCGCTCGACGATCACGGGCAGGGCCAACCCGGGGGGCAGATCCGTGTCGGCGGGGACGTCCTTCATCGAGTGCACGGCGATGTCGGCCTCACCGTCCAATAACCGCTGCTCGAGCTCCTTGACGAACAAGCCCTTGCCCCCGACCTCGGCGAGCGATCGATCGAGGACGCGATCGCCCTGGGTCTTCATACCGATGACCTCGACCGCCAGATCGGCATGCCGCGTGCGCAGGGCGGCGGCGACCGTCTCGGCCTGCTGTAGTGCCAGCGGGCTGTTGCGAGTCGCCAACCGAAGTGCGTCAGTCGCCATAGGAAGGCCTCAAGAGCTGGTGAGGTTGCCTGCGCGCAGCCGTTGGCGCACGTAGGGTAGATGGCGCCGGCTCACCGGCAAGGTGTCGTCGATCCCTTTGAACCAGACGACGCAACGGCCGCGCGGGTCGCGCCGCAATCCCCCCACCCAGGCCTCGGCGACGAGCGCGCTGCGGTGGATGCGCAAGAACCGGTCGCCGAACTCGCGCTCGAGCGCCTTCAACGACTCCTCGATCAAGACCTCGCCCGCGCGGTGGCGGACCGTGACGTATTTGTGCTCGGCGAAGAAGTACAAGACATCGGCGACCGCCACCAACTGCATCTCGCTGCCGAGCTGGGCGCACAGCTGGGTACGCGGCGCCTCGGCGCCGTCGACCGCGGCCAGCTGCGCGCGCGTGGTGCGCCGCGCGGCGGCGAGCGCTTGCGCCAGGCGCTCGCGGCGCAGCGGCTTGACCAGGTAGTCGACCGCATGCGCCTCGAACGCCTCGAGGGCATGATCGTCGAACGCGGTCGTGAACACGATCGCCGGCGGCGGATCCATGGCGGCGACGTGGTGCGCCGCCTCCAACCCGTCGGTACCCGGCATGCGCACATCGAGCAAGGCCACGTCGGGTTTGTGGGCATGGGCCTCGCGGATCGCCGCCGCCCCGTCGCCGGCCTCGGCGACGACCTCGTGCTCGCCCAGCTCCTCGATCAGGCGTCGCAGGCGCTCGCGCGCCGGTGCCTCATCGTCGACCACGAGTATCTTCATGGCGATGCCGCCGGCAGCCTCACGCGCACGCTATAGTCTCCGTCCGATGTCTCCGTGGTCATGCGCGCCCGGTCGCCGAGGGCGAGCCGGAGCCGCTGGCGCACATTGTCCTGCGCCATGCGTTGGCCGCCCGACGCTGTCGCCGCGCCCGGGACCGGATTGCGGATCGCGATCTCGATGGCGTCACTGGCGATGCGCTGTGCCTCGATCGCGATACGCCCCCCGTCGGGCAAGCGCGCGACGCCATGGTAGACCGCGTTCTCGACCAGTGGCTGCAGCGTCAGCGGCGGCACCGGCGCCTCGCCCAGGCCGGGCTCGATCGACCACTCGACGCGCAGGCGCTCGCCCAAGCGTTGATGCTCCAACCGCAGGTAGCTCGCCACCATACCCAGTTCCTCGTCCAGTGTAATCAAGCCCCGCTGCATCAGGCTGATCCGGAAGAGCTCGGCCAGATCCTCGACGGCCGCCTCCGCCTGGGCGGGCTGCGTGCGTGCCAGCTGCGCGATCGTGTTGAGGCTATTGAATAGAAAGTGGGGCCGGATGCGGGCCTGCAAGGCTTGGATGCGTGCCTCGGCCTCGGCCTCGACGTGGCGGCGCCACTGGGCGCTGACGTAGAAGTAGCGCAAGGCGACGCCCGAAACGATGATGCTCACGACACCGTGCTCGACCAGCATGGTATCCAATGGCTGCGCTGACAGCGGCAGCGCCAACAGCCCGCGGGCCCCTGCGGCCAGGCCCGTGAACACCACCGTCACCACCTGGAGCACAACGAACGCCGCCAACGCCGCGACCCGATCGTCCAGGCGCGCCAAATAGCGTTGCAGCCCGCAAAGCAGCGCGATGTCGACGATCGCGATCCACTGCACCAGCAGCGACGCCAGCGCCAGCGTCTCCAGGCGCGCTAGCCACGGCCCCGAGGCCACCGCCGCGATCCCGATCGCCAATAGCTCGGCGATCAGCATGGTGCGCAACAGATTGCCCTGCTCGCAGAAGTCGGGGAGGAACGTATCCGCGTAGCGCGCGGGCTGCTGCATGCGGGGCTGCCGGGGCGGGCGTAGCGCCATCATAGCGCCGCGGCCACCCCATTGCATGCTGTGCCCGCCCAGGCCTTGGCCCAGCGGTTATACTCACGGGCCCTGCCCGTACCCGCTGGGGCCGCGCCACCGCTAGCCGAGGAAACGCCCATGACTCACCGAGACACCGCAGCAGACAAGCCCTGGGGCGGCCGCTTCAGCGAGCCCACCGACGCCTTCGTCGAGGCCTTCACCGCCTCGGTCGCCTTCGACCGCCGGCTCTATCGCCACGACATCGCCGGCTCACGCGCGCACGCGCGTATGCTCGCCGACGTCGGGGTCGTCACCGGCGACGAGCGCGACGCCATCGTCACGGGCCTCGATGCCATCGAGGCCGACATCGACGCCGGGCGTTTCGAATGGCGCCAGGACCTCGAGGACGTGCACATGAACATCGAGCACGCCTTGACCGAGCGCATCGGCGAGGCGGGCAAGAAGCTGCACACGGGGCGCTCGCGCAACGACCAGGTCGCCACCGATCTGCGGCTGTATTTGCGCGACGCCAACGACGATCTCGCGGGCGAGCTGCGCCGCCTGTGCGAGGGGCTGCTGGACCAGGCGGAGCGCCACGCCGACGCGGTCATGCCCGGATTCACCCACCTGCAGGCGGCGCAGCCGGTCACCTTCGGCCACCACATGATGGCTTGGTTCGAGATGCTCGCGCGCGACGCCGAGCGCCTTACCGAGTGCCGCGCGCGCACCAACGTCATGCCGCTGGGCGCGGCGGCGCTGGCGGGCACCCCCTATCCCATCGACCGCGCGCGCACGGCCGAGCTATTGGGCTTCGACCGGCCCGCCGAGAACTCGCTCGACGCGGTCAGCGATCGCGACTTCGCGATCGAGTTCTGCCACTGGGGCGCGACCACGATGATGCACCTGTCGCGCATGAGCGAGGAGCTGGTGCTGTGGAACTCGGCCGCGTTCGGCTTCATCGACCTGCCCGACCGCTTCTGCACCGGCTCGTCGATCATGCCGCAGAAGAAGAACCCGGACGTGCCCGAGCTGGTGCGCGGCAAGACCGGCCGCGTGCACGGCCACCTGGTGTCCCTGCTGACGCTGATGAAGGGCCAGCCGCTCGCCTACAACAAGGACAATCAGGAGGACAAGGAGCCGCTGTTCGACACCGTCGACACGCTGGCGGGGTCGCTGCGCGCGTTCGCCGACATGGTCCCCGCCATCGAGGCCAAGCGGGCTCCCATGGCCGAGCGCGCGCGCGCCGGCTTCGCCACCGCCACCGACCTGGCCGACTACCTGGTGCGCCGCGGGCTCGCGTTCCGCGACGCCCACGAGGTCGTCGGCCGCTCGGTGCGCCATGCCATCGACCGCGGCTGCGATCTGGCCGAGCTCGAGCTCGACGAGCTACGCCAGTTCTCCGACGCCATCGAGGCCGACGTCTTCGAGGTGCTCACACTTGAGGGCTCGGCCGCCAGCCGCGATCACCTCGGCGGCACGGCCCCGCGCCAAGTCCACGCGGCCGTGGGCCGCGCGCGCGAGCGCCTGGACGCGCTCCTGCCGCCGCGCTGACCGCAGCGGGTCCGCCGCCCCGGCGCGAGACCGGGCGTTACAACCAGCCCAACCGATGCACGAGCCACGCCCGCACGTCGGCGATCTCTTGGGCGCAAACGCCGTGGCCCATGCCCGTGTAGGTGTGCCATTCGGGCGCAGGGCGTACGCTGGCGATCCGTTGATGCGACGCACTGCCCAGCGCCAGCGGCAAGACCTCGTCTCGATCGCCATGGCCCTGGAAAATCGGGGTCTCGCGGTTGGCCTCGGCGAGCTCGGCCTCGAGGCGATCGGCGAGGGGCAGGTAGGCCGACAGCGCGATCACGCCGGCCAACGGCTCGGTGTGACGCAGCCCCGCGTGCAGCACCATGGCGCCACCCTGGGAGAAGCCGGCCAACACGATACGCCGGCTGGCGATGCCGGCGTCACGCTCGCGTCCAATGAGCGCGGCGACCTGCGCCTCGGCGTCGCGGATGCCCGCGGCGTCCTCGCCCGCCGACGCATCCAGACCGAGCAGGTCGTACCAGGCGCGCATGGTCATGCCCGCATTGATGGTCACGGGTCGCTCGGGCGCATGGGGGAAGACGAAGCGCACGCCGTGGCCGCGGGGCAGGCCGAGCTCGTCGACGATGGGCTCGAAGTCGTGGCCGTCGGCGCCGAGGCCGTGCAGCCAGATCACGCTCGCCGAGGGGGTGCCCGGCGGCGCGCATTCGATGGATTCGGGCAGCGCTGGCGTCATGGCCGCGCCATTGTCGCTGCGGCCCCTCGATGCCACAAGGCGCACTGGCCCGATCGCGCTCGCGTGCACGCCGTTGTCTTCGCCGCGCGGGCTGCGCATCGCCCGCCCCAGCCGTTACACTCTCGGCTCATCCCGACTCGCCGGCAACAGCCATGCGCGCGCGCCTCGCTTTGATCGTCGTCGCCGCCTTGCTGGTCGCCGCCTGTGGCCAGAAGGGGCCGCTGTATCGCCCCGACTCGAGCGAGGCGGAGACCCAAGACAACGACTGAGGCCGGCGCGTGGACCACTTTAGCCATGCCCATAATCGGCTCTGGGCCGAGGACTGCGACGTCGCCGCGCTCGCCGAGCGCTTCGGCACACCGCTCTACGTGTATTCGCGCGCGACGCTCGAGCGCCATTGGCATGCGTTCGACCGGGCGCTGGCGGGGCGCGACCACCGCGTGTGCTATGCCGTCAAGGCCAACGGCAATCTCGGGCTGCTCGACGTCCTGGCGCGCCTGGGCTCGGGCTTCGATATTGTCTCCGTAGGCGAGCTCGAGCGCTGCCTGCGCGTCGGCGCCGATCCGTCCCGGATCGTGTTCTCGGGCGTGGCCAAGCGCGCCGACGAGATGGATCGCGCGCTGGCCGCCGGCATCGGCTGCTTCAATGTCGAGTCGGGCCCCGAGCTCGAGCGCCTGGCCGAGCGCGCCGCCGCCTTTGGTGCGCGCGCACCCGTGGCCATCCGGGTGAATCCGGACGTCGATCCCAGGACCCACCCCTACATCGCCACCGGCCTGCGCGAGTCCAAGTTCGGCGTCGATATGGGGCAAGCCAAGACGCTCTACCGCCGAGCGGCCGAATCGGCCCATCTGCGCGTGGTCGGCGTCGACTGCCATATCGGCTCGCAGCTGACCGAGCTGCAGCCGTTCATCGACGCCCTCGAGCGTGTGCTCGCCCTGTGCGACGAGCTCGCCGCCGAGGGCATCGAGCCCGAGCATCTGAACCTGGGCGGCGGCCTGGGGATCCGCTACCGCGACGAGACCCCGCCCGAGCCCGCCGAATGGGCCGCCGCGATCGACCGCACCCTCGGCGATACGCCCTACAGCATCCACGTCGAGCCGGGGCGCGCGATCGCCGGCAACGCGGGTATCCTCGTCACCCGGGTCGAGTACGTGAAGCCGGGCCACGGCAAGCGCTTCGCCGTCGTCGACGCCGGCATGAACGATTTGATCCGGCCCTCGCTCTACGACGCATGGCAGGCCATCGTGGCGGTGGCGCCCTCGGCCGGCGCGGTCGAGCCCACCGACGTCGTGGGCCCCGTATGCGAGACCGGGGATTTCCTCGGGCAGGGGCGAGACCTGGCCGTCGCACCGGGCGAGCTCCTGGCGGTGCGCTCCGCCGGCGCTTACGGTTTCGTCATGGCGTCGAACTACAACGCGCGGCCGCGCCCCGCCGAGGTCCTCGTCGACGGCGACACGGCCCACCTCGTGCGCCGGCGCGAGACCGTCGCCGACCTGTGGGCGGGCGAGGCCGTATTGCCCGGCGCGGGAGCCCGAGATGGTGCCTGAGGCGCTGCGCGGGCGCGCGTTCGCCAAGATGCACGGCCTGGGCAATGACTTCGTCGTCCTCGACGGGGTGCGCGCGCCGCTGGCGTTGGACGCGGGCCAGGCGCGGTGGCTCGCCGATCGCCGTCGGGGCGTGGGCTGCGATCAGGTGCTGCTGGTCGCGCCGGGTGAGGCCGCGCGCGCGGACTTCCGCATGCGCATCTTCAACGGCGACGGCACCGAGGTCGAGCAGTGCGGCAACGGCGCCCGCTGCGTGGCCCGTTGGCTCAGCGACACCGGCCTGGCGGACACCGATCGCCTCACCCTGGAGACCGCGGGCGGTGTCGTGCGCACCGAGCTCGTCGGCGGCGACCGGGTCAGCGTCGACATGGGCGAGCCCGATTTCCGGCCCGAGGCCATCCCGTTCGACGCCGACGCGCCCGCCGAGGGCTACCCACTCGCCGTCGCCGGCGAGCATCACGACATCGGCGCGGTCTCGATCGGTAATCCCCATGCCGTGCTTCGCTATCCCGACGCCGAGCAGGCGCCGCTCAGGCGCTTGGGGCCGCTGATCGAGCACCACGCTCACTTCCCGCGCGGTGCCAACGTCGGCTTCATGGCGATCCGGCAGCGCGACGCCATCCGCCTGCGCGTGTGGGAGCGTGGCGCGGGCGAGACCGCGGCCTGCGGTACGGCCGCTTGCGCGGCGGTCGCGGTGGGCCGGCGCTGCGGCCTCCTGGATCCCCGCGTCACGGTCCATCTCGACGGCGGCGCGCTTGTGATCGACTGGATGGGCCCGGATAATCCCCTCTGGATGACGGGACCGACCGCCTTTGTATTCCACGGAACACTAGCGCCATGACGAGCACGCCGAGCGAGGAGCTCCCGGCCGACGGCATCGACGAGGCCTCGGTTGCCGCCTACCTGCGCGAGCATCCCGATTTCTTCGAGCGCCATCCGCAAGTGCTGACGGCGCTGGAGGTGCCGCATCGCCCGGGCGGCGCGGCCGTGTCGCTCATCGAGCGCCAAGTGGCGCGCCTGCGCGAGCGCAACGCCGAGCTCGAGGGCCGCCTCGCCGAGCTCATGCGCGCGGCGCGCGACAACGAGCGCGTGGGCAACCGTCTGCTCGGCCTGGGCCGCGGCCTGCTCGAGGCCGACTCGACCGATGCCGTGGTCGCCACCGTGCGCGAGACCTTGCTCAGCGACTCGGGTGTCGACGAGGTCGTACTGCGCTTGATCGATCCCCGGGCGGCCGCCGACCGGGCCGATCCCAACCGCTATCTCGACCCCGATAGCGACGACGGGGCCGCGCTCGCCGGGCCCTTGGCCGCGGGGGCGCCCGTGTGTGGCACCCTGACGCAACAACAGATCGCCGCGCTGTTCCGCGGGCGCACCGACGCCATCGGCTCGGCCGCCCTGGTGCCGTTGCGCGCGGGTCAGCCGATCGGGGTGCTCGGGCTGGGCAGCCGCGATCCGGAGCATTTCCAGGCGGACATGGGTACCCTGTTCCTGGGCCAGCTCGGTGAGCTCGTCGCCGCGGGGCTCACGCGCTACCTCGAGCGCGGATGAGCGGCCTTACCGACGCGCTCGATCGCTTCGACGACTACCTACGGGTCGAGCGCCAAATCGCGGCGGCCACGCGCAATGCCTACGCCCGCGACCTCCACCGCCTCGCCCGATTCGCCACCCACGAGGGCCTCGACGACTGGTCCGAGCTGACCGGTGATACGGTGCGCCGTTTCATCGCGCGCGAGCGCCGCCGCGGGCTGTCCGCGCGCTCGCTGGCGCGCTGCCTCGCCGCGGTGCGCACCCTCTACCGCTGGCTACTGCGCGAGCGCGCCGTCGGCCACGACCCCGCGGCCGAGCTGTCGCCCCCGCGCGAGCGCCGGCCCCTGCCGCGCAGCCTCGAGGTCGAGGAGGCCGAGCGCCTGGTGGCCGTGCCCGGCGACGACGCGGTGGCGCGGCGCGACCGGGCGCTGTTGGAGCTCTTCTATTCCAGCGGGATCCGCTTGGCCGAGCTGGCGGGCCTCGGCGTCGCCGACGTCGATCTCACCGAGGGCAGCGCCCGGGTCACGGGCAAGGGCAATCGCGCTCGCGTGGTGCCGGTGGGCAGCGCGGCGCGGCGTGCGCTGCATGAGTGGCTCGCCGTGCGCGCGGACCAGGCCGCGGCGGACGAGGCGGCGCTGTTCGTGAGCGCGCGCGGGCGGCGCTTGTCGCGCCGGGCGATCCAGCAACGGGTGCGCCTATGGGGGCAACGCCTGGGCCTCGAGCAGCGCGTCCATCCGCACATGCTGCGCCACTCGTTCGCGACCCACGTGCTCGAGTCGAGCGCCGATCTGCGCGCGGTCCAGGAGCTGCTGGGCCATGCCGACATCGGCACGACCCAGATCTATACCCATCTCGATTTCAGCCACCTCGCCGAGGTCTACGAAGCGGCCCACCCGCGGGCGCGGCGCCATCGGTGACGCGCGCGCCACAGGCACGCCGGCCCAGGCTCAGATGGACTCCCACACCGAGGGCCCGTTGGTGCGACTAGCGCCCCGTCCTTGCGCCGTGCCCCGTGCGGAGGTGATCTCGAAGTGGGTAAAAGAGCCCGAGTGCTCGCGGATATGGCTGAGCTCGACGCGTAACGTACGCTCGCGCACCTCGAGCGCCACGCGCTCGCCCTGATGGAACATGTGCGCGGGCACGAGCACGCCCGCGGCATGGCCTTTGGCCCGATTACCCGGTAACACGAGGGCGGGTGCCGCCTCCGGGGCGCTCGCTTTCTCCCCGCGGCGCCCGCGCTTGGGCGTGTCGCGACGCACCCGGGCGGGCGAGACGTGCATCGAGACCGCGGCACAGCCCGCCATGAAGTCGGTTTCACCGACGAATTGGATCCAGCGCACGACGCCCAGGCGCCAACGGGGCGCCCCCTCGTCACCGCTCGAGACGCGCACCGCGATCAGCTCGCCCACGGTAGCCCGCGATGAGCCCTCGCCCACCCAGTGCAGCCGGAAACCGCCGCGGCTGCTGTCCTCGAGCACCCAATTCACTTGGTCCGCGTCGCCGCCGCGCTCGCCGTTGGTGGGCAGGCCGTCGTCGGCGAAGCCGTGCGTGTGCGGGCGCCGGCGCCCCACGCCATCCCATAGCTGGTGCTGCGCTGTCGCGTCGCCATGATCGGGATGGGTCACGAAGCCGCGTCGGTCGTCGCCGTCGCCATCGCGGTCGATCGTCTGCAGTGCCAAGCCTGCGGTGTCGGTGAATGCGTCCTGGTGGCCCGGGGTACGCTGCTTGGTGCCGGACTCGGCCTCGAGGCATTCCTGGATGCGCGACAGCGTGACCTCGACCTCGACCGCCTGGCCGTGGCGCTCGCGCTCGCTACGGCGCACCGCCCATTGCTGCCAGTTGTCCAGCAGCCGCCGCAACGCGACTGAGCCGATGCGGTCCGGGTCGACCTTGTCGTCGCTGCGCTCGTGTTGCTCGGCCTCCGCCAGCTGGGCGTGGATGGTGCCGATCAGGCGGCGCAGATCGAGCACGCGCAGGGTCGCGCTGTCCCCGTCCGGGTGCAGGCGCCACGGGCGCGGCGGCCCCGCGCCGGCCAAGTCCACGGCGAACCGGCAGTCGGCGTCATCGCCGCCGGACGGCCCATCGCGCCTGGTATCGGGCACACGTAACCGGGCCTGAGGTGCCCACGCTTGCAATGCCGTGTAGACGCGCTCCGTCTCGGCCTTGCGCAGGCCGTCGGCCTGGGCCACCGCAAACATGATCAGGCGCTTGTACATGGTGCGCGGGGATTGGCGCCGACGCCGCGGCGCCTGCAGCTGGGGCTCGCGAACACCTCGGTCTTGCGCCCGCGCCGCCTCGGTCAGCGCATACACCGCGTGGCTGCGCCGCCAGAACCCGTCGGGCAAGGGCGAGTACACTTGGGCGCAGCGCAGCATGATCTCGCCGCGGGCGGTCAGTGCCCGCTCGGCGGCCAGCGCCATGGCGCGGCGGGATCCGCGCCAGCGCGCGGCCGCTAGCTCGACCAGCGCGGCCTCGTAGCCGAGGGCGGTCTCGCGCAGCAGGTCGATGGTGAGCTCGAAGACCTTGCGGGTGCGCTCGGGCAGGGGCAGCGTTTGCGCCTGGATGCGTCCGCCGAGGTGGTCGAAGATCTCGCGCCCGGTCGGGCGCATCATCTCCATGATCTCGAGGCGGCGTTGGGCCGGGATCTTGAGCCGATTGAGGTTGTAGACCCCGTCGCTGAAGCGCCGGGTCGCCTCTCGGACGTCGACATGCCCGAGCGCATCGAGCCACTTGCGCACACCCCGCGGCCTGGTGGGGCCATCGGCGCGTGTGGGCTTCGTCTGGCCCGGTAGCTCGAGCTCCGTCTGCATCCCGCGTATGCGCTCCTCTGTGCGGCCGCATGCGCGACCGCGTACGCTTTTGTAATACGAAGCCCGCATTGCGCGCAAATGCGCGCGCCCGATCACCCTGCCGCCCGCCGGGCCGATTGGTGTAGACTGCCGCGCTCGCACCCCGTACGAGGCCCGCCCCGATGCACGCCACCACCATCGTCTGTGTACGCCGCGGCGCCGAGGTCGCCCTGGGGGGCGACGGCCAGGTGACGCTGGGCGAGACCGTGATGAAATCGAACGCGCGCAAGGTGCGCCGCCTGTACCGCGATCGGGTGCTGGCGGGCTTCGCGGGCGGCACGGCGGACGCGTTCACCCTGTTCGAGCGCTTCGAGGGCAAGCTCGAGGAGCACAACGGCGACCTGACCCGGGCCGCGGTGGAGCTGGCCAAGGACTGGCGCACCGACCGCATGCTGCGCCGTCTGGAGGCGCTGCTCGCCGTCGCCGACCACGAGCAGACGCTGATGATCTCGGGCAACGGCGACGTCCTCGAGCCCGAGGAGGGTCTGCTGGCGCTGGGCTCGGGCGGGCCTTATGCGCAGGCGGCGGCGCGCGCGCTGCTCGGGCACACCGAGATGGGGGCGGCCGCGATCTGCGAGGCCGCCCTCGGGATCGCGGCCGATACCTGCATCTACACCAACCACCAGCGCTCGATCGAGACGCTGCCGGGCTGACCCCTATGTCGCAGATGACGCCCAAGGAGATCGTCGCTGAGCTGGACAAGCACATCGTCGGCCAGCAGGAGGCCAAGCGGGCCGTCGCCATCGCCCTGCGCGACCGCTGGCGCCGCCAGCAGGTCGAGGCGCCGCTGCACGACGAGATCACGCCCAAGAACATCCTGATGATCGGGCCCACCGGTGTGGGCAAGACCGAGATCGCGCGCCGGCTCGCGCGCCTGGCGCAGGCGCCGTTCACCAAGATCGAGGCGACCAAGTTCACCGAGGTCGGCTACGTCGGCCGCGATGTCGAGTCGATCGTCCGCGACCTGGTCGAGGCGTCGCTCAAGCAGACGCGCGAGCGCGAGATGGCCAAGCACCGCCATCGGGCGGAGGAGGCCGCCGAGGAGCGCATCCTGGATGCGCTGCTGCCCCAGCCCAAGTCGCAGGGCGGCTGGGAGGCCGAGCGCCCGGCGACCTCATCGGACACGCGCGAGAAATTCCGCCAGCGGCTGCGCGCGGGCGAGCTCGACGAGCGCGAGATCGAGATCGAGACCAGCTCCGGCTCGGGCCCCGACATCATGACGCCGCCCGGCATGGAGGAGATGGCCCAGCAGCTGCAAGGGATGTTCCGCCAGCTGGGCCAACAGCGCTCGCAGCGGCGCAAGATGACGGTGCGCGAGGCGTATCGCCAGCTCATCGACGAGGAGGCGGAGAAGCTCGTCGACGAGGAGGAGCTCAAGCTCGCCGCCATCGAGGCGGTCGAGACCAACGGCATCGTCTTCCTCGACGAGCTCGACAAGATCACCCGCCGAGGCGATCAAAACAGCGGCGGCGACGTCTCGCGCGAGGGCGTCCAGCGCGATCTGCTGCCGCTGATCGAGGGCTCGACCGTGTCGACCAAGTACGGGACGGTGCGTACCGACCACATCCTGTTCATCGCCTCGGGGGCGTTCCACGTGGCGCGCCCGTCCGACCTGATCCCCGAGCTGCAGGGGCGCCTGCCCATCCGTGTCGAGCTGGAGGCGTTGGCCACCGAGGATTTCGTGCGCATCCTGACCGAGCCCGACGCCGCGCTCACGCACCAGTACCGCGCCATGATGGCGACCGAGGGCATCGAGCTCACCCTAACCGACGAAGGGGTGCGGCGCATCGCCGAGGTCGCCTGGCAGGTCAACGAGCGCACCGAGAACATCGGCGCCCGGCGTCTGCATACGCTGATGGAGCGGCTGCTCGAGGATATCTCCTACCATGCGGCCGATCGATCGGGCGAGCGCATCCGCATCGATGCCGCCTACGTCGACGAACGCCTGGCCGACCTGGTCGGCGACGACGACCTGTCGCGCTACATCCTCTGAGCACACGAGCGGGGTGGCCCATGCCCGTACCGACCGACCTGACGTTGCACCGCGCCTCGCGCGAGCTCGAAATCACCTTCGACGACGGCTTCAACAAGCGCCTGCCGTGTGAATACCTGCGCGTGTTCTCGCCCTCGGCCGAGGTGCGTGGCCACGGGCCCGGCCAGGAGGTGCTCGTGGTGGGCAAGGAGGACGTCAACATCGACCGCATCGAGCCGGTGGGCAACTACGCGGTCAAGCTGATCTTCTCCGACGGCCACGACACAGGTATCTACTCCTGGGACAACCTCTACGCACTGGCGACCCAGTACGAACAGAACTGGCAGAGCTATCTGGCGCAGCTGGAGGAGGCCGGTGTCCAGCGAAAGGCCTGACGACGGTGACACCGCGCACTTCGGCTTCGCCGAGGTGCCGCGGGCGGACAAGGCCCGCCGGGTCGGGGCCGTGTTCGACTCGGTCGCGGGCCGCTACGACTTGATGAACGACCTCATGTCGGGCGG
>CAYTWS010000003.1:0-19125 GCA_964442145.1 uncultured Ectothiorhodospiraceae bacterium
AACATGGCCGCGCCCCTCAAGTACTTCTGGGACCATTCCAGTGGCACCTGGTTCAGCGGCCATTTGGCCGGTAAACCGGCGGGCGTATTCACGGCCACGGCCAGCCCGCACGGCGGCCAAGAGACCACGCTGTGGTCGATGATGCTGCCGTTGATGCACCACGGCATGATCGTGATGGGGCTGCCCTACTCCGAGGCCGGTCTGTTGGAGACCGAGGGCGGAGGTACCCCCTACGGCGCCAGCCGTATCACGGGCTTCAGCGGCGAGCGCGGCTTCGATCGGTCGGAGCAGACCCTTTGCCAAGCCCTGGGCCGGCGCGTGGCCGAGGTCGCCCGATCGCTGGCCCGCTGCTGACATGACGCCCTGGCGTCGCTTGTGCCGCTGGCTCGCGCTGGCGGGTTATTGCGCCTTGCTCGGGCTGCTGCTGGCCCACTTCAGCGTGATCGCACCACCCGAGCGCACCCCGGTATCGATCGCGCTCGCCGTCGCCACCCTACCGCTGCTGCTGCCGTTGCGCGGCTTGCTGCACGAGCGTAGCTACACCCATGCCTGGACCAGCGTCCTCGCCCTACCCTATTTCGTGTTCGCGGTGGATCGCATCGCCGCAGCGGCGCAGCCGCTGTGGCTGGGCTGGGCCGAGCTGGTCGCCAGTCTGGCACTGTTCGCCGGTGCGGTGGGCTACGTCCAGTTCCGGGCACGCGAGCAGCGCCGACATGCACGCGGCTGAGGCGCTACCACGGCGTCAGCCCAAGACCTCTTTGACAAAAGGCACGGTCAAGCGGCGTCCGGCCGCCAGCGACGCCCGGTCGAGGCGGTTGAGGCGATCGAACTGGCCCGCCAAATCGCGCGGGTAGTGGCGGATGAGGTAATCGGCGACAGCGGGCGGCAGATCGAGGCCCAAAGTGCGTGCCCGCTCGGTCAGGGCGCGTCGCTTTTGGCCGTCGCTCAAGGGCTCGAGGCGTACGACCGGGCCCCATGCCAAGCGCGAGCCCAGATCGGGCAGAACCGTCGCCAGCCCGGCCGGTACGGGCCGACCGGCGAACACTAGCGCACAGCCGCCCGCGTGGGCGCGGTTGATGAGCCCGAACAAGGCGGCCTCCCACGGGCGATCCCCGACGACCGCCTCGACGCCGTCGAGGCAGAGCAACGCCAAGCGCTCCAGGCCCTCCAAGGCGCCGGGCGTGAGGCCAGCCGAGCCATCCAACGGTAGATACGCCGCGGCCCGGCCATGGTCGCCCGCAGCACGGCAGGCTGCCTGCAACAGATGGCTCTTGCCGAGACCGGCGTCGCCGGCGAGATAGGCCTGGCGCTCGCGCTCGCCCCGGGCGATCGCCCGCACCAGCTCGACCGCGAAGCCGTTGGGACCGGTAAAGAAGGCATCGAACGAGGTGCGCGGAGCGAGGCTGATCCCGAGCGGCAGTTGAGCGCTCGGCGACTGGCTGCCAGGCATCGGGGTCTCCTGTCGCTCAGCGCGCGAGTTGATAGACCAGCTCGGGGATCGGGGCACGCTGGCGCGCGGGCATCCGTGCCCCCCCCGAGGACGCGCCCTCGCCGAAGCCATCGTCGGCATCCGGAGGATCGCCCTCGCCGATCGCGCGGGTCGCATCGTCGCCCGCGGCGAGGGCGCCGCCGGCGTCGCGCGCGCGCTCGAGCGAGCGCAACGTATCGCCCAGCGTGATCGCCCGCTCCAATTGGGCGATCTGGCCCTGGACCTCGACCCGGAAGACGGCCTCGACGGGCCCCACGCCGGCGACCGCCACCGACTCCACCCGAGCCAGGCCCTCGAGATAGCTCGAGACCTTGGCATAGGCCCCGAGATTCCCCACACCTTGCACGCGCAGATCGACGGGTTGGATCTCGCCCGCACGGCCCGCGAAGGCCGCCGCGATCCGCTGGGTGGTGCCGGCGACGCCGGCCTCGACCACATCGCCGCGCACGCTTGCCGTATCGCGCCACGCACGGCGCTCACCGATGCCGAGAAGATGCCATTGCCCGGACCAATCACCACCGCGGCGCTCGATATAACCGACCAGTAGGTTCTCCGCGCGGTAACGCGCCGAGGCCTCGCGTACGGTGTCGAAGAACCCGCCCTTGATGTCGACGAAATCGACGAGCTGGCGATCGCCGGTATCCATCAACGGCAGCAGCAGGGGCAACCCCCTGCGCTCGGCGGCACGCGCGAGCTGGTGTTGTACCCGGCTATCACCATCGGCGCTGACGATGTAGCGGCGCTGACCGTCATCGACCGCCAGCCAGACCAGGATCTCCGGGCGCTGGCGGCCCCAAACGGTGACGCCGCGCTCATCCAAGGCGTCGTCGACCCGGCTGGCCGCGAACGTCACTTGGAGGCGATGGCTCGGGGGCTCGCTGTCCGCATCATCGCCCTCGCCGTCGGATCCGTCGGCGCCGTCGTTCGACTCGCCCGTCTCCGCAGGCTCGCGGTCGATGGGGGTGTACTGGTACTGCTGGACGAAGCGCGCCGGATCCTCGAGCAGGGATTCGAGCTCGTCATCGTCCAACACGTCGTCGCGTCCGGCCAGGCGCACGATCACACGCTCGAGCGCGTCGCGGAATCCTTTCTCGCGCGCTTGCTCGCCCTTGCCCGCGACCTCGACCTCGGCGCGGTAGAGATTGTCCACGACCACGGCAGCGGCGGGCGATGCCAGCAATAGGCCCACGAGGGCGACCAGAGCCATTGGCGATGACGAGGGGCGCATGGGCAGTCCGCATGTCAGGGTGACGCAGGGCTATGTACAATACCATCTTTCCCGCCGGCAGAAGATGCGACAGCAGCCCCATGGCCGATCGCGACACTCCCAGCTCGTCTCTTACCTATCGCGATGCCGGTGTCGACATCGATGCGGGCACCGAGCTCGTCGACCGTATCGGCGCCGATGTCGCGTCGACGCGGCGCCCTGAGGTGATCGGCGACTTGGGTGGCTTCGGCGGGCTGTTCGCGCTCGATACCCAACGCTTTCGCGAGCCCGTGCTCGTGGCCGGCACCGACGGGGTCGGCACCAAGCTCAAACTCGCCCAGCAGCTAGGGCGCCACGAGGGCATCGGCGTCGACCTGGTGGCGATGTGCGTCAACGACATCGCGGTCAGCGGCGCCGAGCCGTTGTTCTTCCTCGACTACTACGCCACGAGCCAACTCGAAGTCGAGGTCGCGGCTGCCGTGGTTCGAGGCATCGCCTCGGGATGTCGCCAGGCGGGCTGCGCCCTCATCGGCGGCGAGACGGCGGAGATGCCCGGTCTCTATGCCGCCGGCGACTACGATCTGGCCGGTTTCTGCGTGGGCGCCGCGGAGCGCGAGCGCTTGATCCAGGGCGCGCGGGTGGCCCCGGGCGACGTCATCTTGGGCCTGGCCTCGTCGGGACCGCACGCCAACGGCTACTCGCTGATCCGCCGCATCCTCGAGCAAAGCGGCACCGATGCGGCCGACCCTTGGGACGAGACCACGTTGGGCGAGGCGTTGCTCGAGCCCACGCGTATCTACACCGCAGCGATCCAGTCACTGATCGAGCACCTCCCCGTCCATGCCATGGCACACATTACCGGCGGTGGCTTGATCGACAACTTGCCGCGTGCGCTCACGGCGGGCACGCGCGCCCGGCTCGATGCGCGCCACTGGCGCTGGCCGTCGATCTTCGATTGGATCCAACGCAGCGGCAGTATCGCCACCCCGGAGATGCTGCGCACGTTCAACTGCGGCGTGGGCCTGTGCGTCATCGTCCCCGCGCTCCAGGCCGATGCCGCGCATAGCGTGCTCACGCGAACGGGCGAGACCGTCTACCGCATGGGCGTCGTCGAGGGCTCGAGCGAGCCCGAGCCCACCGTGGTCGTCGAGGGCCAGTGGTGACCGCGCCGCTGCCCGCGGTCGCGCTGGTCTCCGGGCGCGGGACCAACCTGGAGGCCCTGCTCGCCACCCGTGCCGCCGGCTGGCTGCCCCTGGACCTGCGTGCGGTGATCAGCAATCGCCCGGGTGCCCGCGCCCTCACGCGGGCCCGCGAACACGGGATCGCGGCGGAGGTGCTCGACCACCGCCGCTACGGCGATCGCGCCAGCTTCGACACCGATTTGGCCGCGGCCGTCGACCGCCATGAGCCGGCGCTGGTCATCCTGGCCGGCTTCATGCGCATCCTGAGCGACGCGTTCGTCGCGCACTACGGCCAGCGCTTGGTCAACATCCACCCGTCGTTGCTGCCCGACTTCAAAGGCCTCGATACCCACCAGCGCGCGCTCGACGCGGGGGTCTCGCGCCACGGGGCGACGGTCCACTTCGTCACCCCCGAACTCGACGCGGGACCCGCGGTGCTGCAGGCGAGCGTTGCCGTGCGCGCCGACGACGATGCGGCGACTCTGGCCGCACGCGTGCTCGAGCGTGAGCATCGGCTCTATCCCCTGGCATTGCGCTGGATCGCCGAGGGCCGCCTCGCCTTCGACGGCACGGCCGCCTGGCTCGACGGGGAGCGCTTGACGCGCCCGGTGCTCGACCCACCCGATCTCGAGGACGTCCCCGATGTCCCGGCATCGCATTGACCCCCGGTGCGTGGCACAGCGCCTGGGCATCGCGCTCGCCGCCGCGCTGGCGGCGTTGCCGGTGGATGCGGGCGGCGGTAACGAGCTGCCCCATCCGCTCCGGGCCTTCGATGGCACTTATGCTGTCACCCGTAGCGGGATGCGCCTGGGCACGACGCAGCTTACGCTCGAGCCCCACGAGCGCGGCTGGCGCTTCAGCAGCGTCACCCAGGCCCGCGGTTTGTTCTCGCTACTGGTATCGGGCCCGAGCACGGAGGAGACCATACTGGCGGCCCATGACGGCGGCCTGCGGCCGCTGCGCTACCACCACACCGAGCCCGACGAAGACGACGATTTGTCGGTAGCGTTCGACTGGGCCGCGGGGCAGGCGCGGGTGGATCGCACCGACGCCACCGACGTATTGCCGCTCGCGCCCGGTACGCACGATCCGTTCTCCGCCCTACTCGTGGTCATCCGGGCGGTCGCGGGCGGGGCCGAGACGGTCCGTCTGCCCGGCATCGACGACGACGGCGAGCGCACCGAGCTGCGTTTCGCGGTGCGTGCGCGTGAGCGCATCGAGGTCCCATTGGGGCGCTACGAGGCGGTCCGGGTCCATCGGGTACGCGACGACAAGCGCGCCACGATCACCTGGCTCGCGCCCGAGCTCGATTGGCTGCCCGTGCGCATGGTGCAGCGCAACAAAGGGGATCTGGTCGCGCGCGCCGAGCTCACCGCCCTCGACGGCCAGTCGGCGCGGGCCCAGGGCTCGCGCCGCTCCGATCGCCGAGGCCGTTGAGCCCTCTTCTTTGTCCTACGCCCCGGCGACCGTCATCTCGTCGATGAGCACCGACGGCGTTCGGATGCTCGAGCGTTTGTCGATGTCGGCGCCGATCGCCGCGATCCCGGCGAACATGCGGCGCAGGTGGCCGGCGATGGTGATCTCCTGGACGGGCCGCACGATTGCGCCATTGTCGACCCAATAGCCCGCCGCGCCGCGCGAGTAGTCGCCCGTGACCGTATTGACGCCCATGCCCATCATCTCGGTGACCACGAGGCCGCGGTCCATGCGCGCGACCAGCTCGTCGAAGCTCGCCTCGCCGGGCGCGAGCGTGAGGTTGTGGACACCGCCCGCATTGCCCGTCGTCGCCATGCCCAGGCGGCGCCCGGCATAGCTGTCGAGGACGTAGCCCTGGAGCACACCGGCGCGCACCAGATCGCGTGGCGCCGTCGCCACGCCCTCGCGGTCGAACGCGGCCGAGCCCAGCGCCCGCGGCTCGTGCGGGCGCTCGTCCAGGTGGACGAACTCGGGGAAGAGCTGCTCGCCCAGCGCGCCCACGAGGAAACTGGCGTTGCGATACAGCGCCGCGCCGCTGACGGCCGAGACCAGATGGCCCACGAGCGAGCGCGCCATCTCGGGCGTGAACAGCACGGGGCAGGTCGTCGTCGCCATCTGCTGGGCGCCGATGCGCGCGAGCGTGCGCTCGCGTGCGCGCCGGCCCACGGCCTCGGCGCTGTCGAGCTCGTCGGGCGCGCGCGCGACCGTGTACCAGAAGTCGCGCTGCATGTGGTCGCCGTGGCCGGCGACCACGGCGCAGCCCAGGCCGTGGCGCGTGGCCCGCTCGGTGCCCATGAAGCCGTGGGTGTTGCCATAGGCCGACACGGCCGCGTGCGAGTCCAGCTCGGCGCCCTCGGAGTTGGTGATGCGTTGATCGGCGCGCGCGGCGGTCTCGCACTCACGCGCGCGCTCGATCGCGTCCTCGGCGGTCAGGCCCCAGGGGTGGTCGAGATCGAGCTCGGGCAGCTCGGTCGCCATGAGCGCGGGATCGGCCAAGCCCGCATAGGGGTCCTCGGCGGCCTGGCGGGCGATGCGGCAGGCCGCGTCCACCGCCGAGCGGATGCTCTCGGGGCGCAGATCCGAGGTCGTCGCCGAGCCGGTACGCTGGCCGAAGAGCACGCTCACCGACAGGCTGCGATCGCGCTGGTACTGCAGGCTCTCGACCTCGCCCAGGCGCACACCGACGGTGAGGCCGTCGGCGACACCGGCGTCGGCCTCGGCCGCGCTCGCGCCGTTGGCCCGGGCCATCTCCAGGGCCTGGCCCACCCAATCGGTGATCTCGGCCTCGGTGGGCAGGCCAGCGGCCGCCGCGGGCGCCGTTTGTTGCGATGCGGTCGAGCTCATGGCGTCTCCTTCAATCCGACTGGGTGCCGCCCACCGTCAGGGCGTCGACTTTGAGCGTGGGCTGACCCACCCCCACGGGCACGCTCTGGCCTTCCTTGCCGCAGACCCCGATCCCCGTGTCGAGGGCGAAATCGTTGCCCACCATCGAGCACTCGGTGAGCACGCTGGGCCCGTGGCCGATCAGCGTGGCGCCCTTGACCGGCCGGGTGATACGGCCGTTGTCGATCATATAGGCCTCGGAGGCGGAGAAGACGAACTTGCCCGAGGTGGTGTCGACCTGGCCGCCGCCGAAGCTCACCGCGTAGAGCCCGCGATCGACCGAGGCGATGATGTCGTCGGGCGCATGCGGGCCCGGGCGCATGTAGGTATTGGTCATGCGCGGCATGGGCAGATGGGCATAGGACTCGCGGCGCCCGTTGCCCGTGGTCTCCTGGCCCATCAGGCGCGCGTTGAGCTTGTCCTGCATATAGCCGGTGAGCACGCCGTCGTCGATCAGCGTGGTGCATTGGGTGGGCCGGCCCTCGTCGTCGATGCTCAGCGAGCCGCGCCGGGCCTCCAGGGTGCCGTCGTCGACCACGGTGCACCCCGGGGCGGCGACGCGCTCGCCGATGCGGCCGGCGAACGCCGAGGTCTGCTTGCGGTTGAAATCGCCCTCGAGGCCGTGGCCGACGGCCTCGTGCAGCAACACCCCCGCCCAGCCCGAGCCCAGCACGACCGGCATCGTGCCCGCCGGCGCCTCGACCGCGTCCAGGTTCACCAAGGCCTGGCGCACCGCCTCCTGGGCATACTCGCGCGCCTTGCCGGCCTGGCCGAACCAGTCCATGCCGAAACGCCCCCCGCCGCCGGCCATGCCCGTCTCGCGGCGCCCGTCGCGCTCGGCGATGACTTGCACGTTGAGGCGCACAAGGGGGCGCACATCGCCGGCGAGCGTGCCATCGCTGGCCGCCACCAGGACGTACTCGTGCACACCCACCAGGCTGGCCACGACCTGCTCGACCGCCGCATCGGCGGCGCGCGCCTCGCGGTCGCAGGCCTGCAGCAGGGCGACCTTGTCGGCGTCGTCGAGCGCCGCCAGGGGATCGTCGCTGCCGTAGAGCGCCGCTGCGCCGCCGGCGCGCCATCCCGCCACCGCGCCGTTGTGGCCCTCACGCGCGATCGCGCGCGCGGCGCGCGCCGATTGCTCGAGCGCCGGCAGCGCGATCTCATCGGAGTAGGCGAAGCCGGTTCGTTCGCCCGCCATGGCGCGCACGCCCACGCCGCGGTCGACGTTGTACGACCCCTCACGCACGATACCGTCCTCGAGGATCCAGGCCTCACGCCGGGCCGCTTGGAAATACAGATCGGCCGCGTCGACCGCGTGGCCCATCAAGCCATCCAATACCCGCTCGAGGGCCTTGGGATCGAGCCCCGCCGGGTCCAGTAGCTGCTCACTCGCTAGATCGAGACGACGTTGCGTCATGCGGTTGCCCCCAGCGCCGCTCGCGTCACCCCGCTCGGGCGCGCTCGCGGCGCACGTGACGCCGGCCGGAACCGGCCCGCTCGGGTCGGCCCGCCCGACAGTCGATCAACGGTTACTGTCTCCGGTGCCCCTCAGGCGAGGCGGCGGTGCTGGATCGCGGGGAAGTTCTCGCGCGTGCGCACGAGCATCTGCGGATCCAAATCGGCCACGACGACCCCCGTGTTGCGCTCGCGCTCGGCGAGCACCGTCCCCCAGGGGTCGACGACCATGGCGTGGCCCCAGGTCTCGCGCTCGTTGTAGTGATAGCCGCCCTGTGCCGGGGCGACCATGAACGCCAGGTTCTCGACAGCGCGGGCGCGCACCAGGATATCCCAATGCGCCCGGCCCGTTGCCTTGGTGAACGCGCTCGGGACGACGAATACCTCCGCGCCTTGCTCGCTCAAGCGCCGGAACAACTCGGGAAAGCGCAAGTCGTAGCAAATAGCCAAGCCCAGCCGGCCCATCGGACTGTCTACCACCACGGGCTCGGTACCCGGCTCGATCGTCGCCGACTCGCGGTAGGTCTCGCCATTGGCCAGCTGGACGTCGAACAAGTGCATCTTGTCATAGCGCGCCACACGGCGCCCTTGATCGTCGAACACGCACAGCGCTTGGCGGACCCGCGCGCCGTCCGCGGTGGCAATGGGGACGGTGCCGCCGACCAGCCATACGCCATGGCGCGCCGCCGTGCCCGCGAGGAAATCCTGCATGGGCCCGGTGCCGTCGGCCTCGGCGTGATCGAGCTTGTCGGTGTCGCGCGCGCCGATCAGGCCGAAGTTCTCCGGCAAGCCGACGAGCTGCGCGCCCTCGTCGGCCGCTGCGCGGATCAGCTCCCCCGCACGATCGAGATTGGCCTCGACATTGGGCCCCGACGCCATTTGCACTGCAGCGACCCGGCTATTGCTCACTGACCTTCCCCTTCGCGCACGTCCAAACCCAGGCCACCGGGCTCCCCGCCCGGGACCCGCTCGATCCGGTCCGACGGGATCCCCAAAGCGACCAGCCAATCATGCAACTGCGCCGCCCAAAGCGTGCCCTCTTCGCCGCCAGGATAGCGGATCACAAGCGTGGCGCTGCTGGCGCGGTGCCACGCGCGGACCGCGCTGGCCACCGGGTCCATGCGCAGCACCGCCTCGGCCGAGCGCGGCTGCACCCAAGTCGAGGCCTCGAGACGCCATTGGCTAGCCGCGTCGGCGCGCGCAGCGCCGAGCGAGAGCACGAGGCACACGGCCCCACCCAGACGACGCCAGCGCGTCATCGCCCTGGCCGCCGCTGGCGCGGCTCGCTCGATGTCGGTTCAGGCGGTTCCGGAGTCACCAGGCGAACGTTGGGGTCGGCCCATGACCCTGTCAAGCGATATTCGAACTCGGCGACCTCGTCCACATCAGCGCCCAATACCTCCATCAGGCCTTGCACGAAGGCCATCCCGAGCCCGGCCGCGGGTCCGCCGGAGAGTAAGCCCAACGCGGTGAGCGAGCCCGATATTTGGGGCTGGAACATCACGCGTTGATCGTAATCGCGCGCGACCAAGCCCGTGCGGCCTTGGACACGGATCCTCCCGGGTGCGCCCACGATCACGACATCGCGCGTGTAGGCATTGCCGTCGGCGAGCTCGATGCGCCCCTCGATCTCGTCGAAGGAGAAACCACTACGCAAGAATCCCGAGGCGTCCAGCGAGAACAAGCCCAATAGGCGGGCCGGCCCGACGTCGAGCTGCTCCAGCCGCCCCTGCTCGAGGCGCACGTCCGTATGCCCGCGCAGGTCGGCCAGTCGGGGCGCCCAAGGCGCGCCGGGCCACGACAGCTGGGCGCGCGTCTCACCAGCGCCGCCCTCGAGGAACGAGCCGAAACCGAAGGCGGCCAATCCGCGCCCGAAGTCGTCGCCCTCGAGCTTGATGTTGAGCTGCGTGCGCCCGCGACCATCGCCGCCACCGCGCCAGTGACCGTCGGCGCGCGCACTGAACCCGGGGGCATCGAAACCGAGCCGGTGGATCCGCTGCCCCGAGCGCGTGGGGCGACTCACCAGCACCCCGTCTTGGAGGGTGCCATAGCGCAGCTTGAGCCGATCGACGCGCACGTCCAGCGGCGGCAGATCGCCCACCGCCGGTGCGGGCTGCGGCTCGTCGGCGTCGGCGCCGGCGTCGGGGCGCAGCAGAGCCAGATCAACCCGTTCGAACCGGCCCCGCAGGCTCCGGTCGGCGGCGCGCGACGTAGGGATCACGAGCTCGCCGACGAGGGCACCGCCGGCGAGCTCGAGCCGGATGGCGTCTGCCTTGCGCCGCGCCCGCGCCGTGACATCGGTGGCCTCGAACGCGCCATAGTGCGCTCGAGCGATGGTGAGATCGGCATGGGTGACACGTAGGCCGCTGGAGCCACCGGCGCCTGGCTCGTCCCGGCGGTCGAGCCAGTCCAGCCAAGAGCGCACATCGAGCCGATCGATCCGGCCGGTCAGCCGCATCCCGGGCTCATCGGCCAAGGTGGGGTCACCACTGGCGAAGCGGATCATGCTGCGGGTCACGCGCACGTCCTCGTGGTCGCCCACCAGCTGGAACACGCCACGGATGTCGCCGCCGTAGTCGAGCCACACACGCGCCCGATCGCTGGCGGGGGCGATCCGCACACGGGTCTCGAGTCGGCGGCGCGCCTGCCGCGGCTTCGCGAAGGGCGCCGGGATGCGCACCGCGGTCCCCGCCAGGTCGCTGCGCGACGTGACGATCACGGGGCGCTCGTCGGCATCATCGCCGGTGGGCACATTCGCCGCCACACGCCAGCGCGAGCGCCCGTCGCAGCATTCAGCCAGGGCGTGCATATCGCTCGGCAACAGCTCTCGCGGTGTCAGCGCCCCGGTCAAGACGAAGCGCACGCGCGGGCTGGGCTCGTCCGAGGGGCGCGCCGCGATCTCGACGGGACGACCCTTTTGGCGCGCGCGCATGCCCTCGATCGAGACCCCCTTGTCGTCGAACTCGCCCTGCCCGCGGATACCGGTCAAATCCAACCCGAAGCGCGGCTGATGCAGTGCCGCGCCGTCCACCCGAAAGCGGCCATCGACACCCGCGGCGTCGACATTGTCGAGCGGGATGGCAAGGCGCAAATGGGCGTCCACCCGGCCCGAGCCCTCGGCGCCGCGGAACCCCTCGCCCAGCTCCTCGCGCAGCGGGGTCTCGGTGGCCAGCTGGATGATGTCGCTCATCGGCAGCCGCCCTTGGGCCGCGACGTCGACGAAGGGGCGGTCGAGATCGTCGAAGCGCACCCGTAGAGCGCGAACCGTACCATCGAGGAAGCGTCCTCGATCGCCGACGACCGTCAACGCCGGGCCGTCGATGCGGACATGGCCGTAGCCCTCTCGCACGGCGGGCCACTCCGGGTCGAATGCCACCTCGGCCTCGGCCACGTCGAAATCGATACTGAAATGCCCCTCATTGCCGCGGTAGGGGAAGGCCTCGATGGGACCGCGCCAGAGCACGGTGCCATTGGAGACGCGGCCGCTGTTGAGCCCGCGGTCGAGCCATTCGACCGCTTCGGGATCCATGTCCTTGACGGGTAGATAGCGCGACAGCGCGCTGAGGTCGGCCTCGCCGAACTCCGCCAGGAAATCGACCTCGGGCGGCTGTCGGGGCCCGATGCGCAGCGCGAAACGGGTGCTCGCGGTGACGTCGCCGTTGGCCAGACGGAACCGGTCGCTGTCGACCCGGAGCCGGTCATCGCCATAGCGCAGGCGTATGCGCCCCTCGGCGTGGGCCACCGGTATCGGGGCACGGAAGAACCGGGGCATGCGGACCTCGCCCGCCTGGGTCGCGACGTCCAACGTGGCGCCGTCGGTGTCGCCGCGCAGTCGGGCATCGACGCCGGTGATGCCCGGGAAGGTCCGGCTGGGCCGCCAACCGAGATCGTCGAAACGGGCCTGGAGCGAAAGCCCCGACCCGTCCGCGGCCCATCGCAAGGCCACATCGCGCGCCTCGCCGCGCGGGCGATGCTTGGTCAGCCTTTGGCGCACGCGCTCGGGCAACGGCACCAGCCGCGCGGCGGCCGCGACATCGGCGATGTCGAGGAAGCTCGCCCGAAGGCGCGACCGCGCGGGCCCCTTCGACGGACTCGCGTGCTCGACGGCCAAGCTGGTCGCGGGCCACGCGCGCCCATCCCGCTCGAGCACCACCTCGTCGGCGGCGACAGACCAACCCGCTGGTCGGCGCTGCCAAAGCCAACGCCCGCTGAGCCGATCGGCGGCGAACCGTTGGCCTGTCGCGGGCGAGCGCAGCTCGAGCTCGTCGACACGCGCGTCGGCCAGGGCACGCTGGGGCTGCCATCCCTCACCCGCTGCCCAGGCCTCGCCGCGTAGCCGCCCCCGGGAATCGGCCATCGCCTCGAGCCGCGCGAGCGCGTGCCACCGGGCCACATCCAGCCCCTCGGTGGCGGCATGGGCCCGCCACCCCCACGCGCCCTTGCCGGACTGGGGCTCGTCGAGCGCTACGGTCAACCGCAGGTCGCCCTGGTCGCCAGCCAAGCCGGACGAGCGCAGGGCGAGGCGGTGGCGCCTGCCCCTATTGACCAGGCGCACATCGGTATCGGCGAGCTCGCGCGCACCCTCCGGGGTGTCGAGGCGGATGCGGATATCGCGCAGGCTGAGCTCGTCGACCGATAGCAGCCACTCGAGCCCTCGCGGCACGCCGGCACCCTCGCCCTGGGTCGTAGCATCCGTGCTGGCCGGCCCTTCGCCGAGGCCGCCAACGGGGTTGAGCGTGAACGCGCGCCAATGGATGCGCCCGCGCTCGTCGACGCGGGCGCGTACGTCGAGCCCACCCAGCTCGATACCCTCGATGCGCAGCGGCACACGCAAGGCACTGTCCCATGCCAGCCCGAGATCGATCGCGGCGCGCTCGAAGTGCAGCGCCGCCCGAGGGCCCTCGCCGACGCGGACGTCGGTGAGCTCGAGCTGCGGGCTCAGATTGCGCCATTGGACCGCGAGCCCGCCGATCGCCACGGGGGCCTCGACATAGCCGGAGACCACTTGGGCGAGCTCACCGCGGTAGCTCGACAACCAGGGCAGCGCGATGCGCACCAGTGTCAGCAGCACCGCCGCGGCGATCACGACCAGCGCGACACCGTGCCAACACCGAGCCAATAGCCGTCGTAGGCGCGACCCGCTCGCCATGGCGCGCCCTTAGACCAATACGACGTCGAATTGCTCGGGTGCGTACAGCGCCTCGGCCTGCAACCGCGTGGGGATGCCGATGGTGGCCTCGAGCTCGGCCAAGCTGGTGGACTCCTCGTCGAGCAGCACGTCGACGACCTCCTGCGACGCCAGCACCATCAGCTGCTGGGCATCGAATTGACGGGCCTCGCGCAGGATCTCGCGGAAGATCTCGTAGCAGACCGTCTCGGGCGACTTGATCGAGCCACGCCCGCCACAGGTGGGACAGGCATTGCAGAGCACGTGCTCGAGGCTCTCGCGGGTGCGCTTGCGCGTCATCTCCACCAGCCCGAGCGCCGAGACGTCGCAGACCTGGGTGCGCGCATGGTCTTCGGCCAGCGCCTTCTCCAGTGCCGCAAGCACCTTGCGCTGGTGCTCGCCATAGCTCATATCGATGAAATCGATGATGATGATGCCGCCCAGATTGCGCAGCCGCAGTTGCCGCGCGATGGCCTGGGCCGCCTCGAGGTTGGTCTTGAAGATGGTCTCGTCGAGATTGCGATGGCCCACGAACGCCCCCGTGTTGACGTCGATCGTGGTCATCGCCTCGGTCTGGTCGATCACCAAATGGCCGCCCGACTTGAGCTGGACCTTGCGCTCGAGCGCGCGCTGGATCTCATCCTCGATGCCGTAGATCTCGAAGATGGGCCGGTGGCCCTGGTAATGCTCGATCCGACCGGCGAGCTCGGGCAGGAAGTCGCTCGCGAAGCGCTGCATGCGCTCGAAGACAGCGCCCGAATCCACGCGGATGCGATCGACGCCGCCGTCGACGACGTCGCGCAACGTGCGCAACGCCAGCGGCAGATCCTCGTGGACCACGGTGCCGGTGGGCGCATCGGCGGCGCGCTCGCTCACAGCGCGCCAGAGCTTGACCAGCAACGCCATGTCGGCGGCCAATGCCTCCTCGGAGGCCCCCTCGGCGGCCGTCCGCAGGATCCACCCCCAGGGCCGATCCGGATCGGCGTGGTGCTCGACGGTCTCGCGCAGGCGCTGGCGCTCGGCCTCGTCCTCGATCTTGGTGGAGACACCCACATTGGGGTCATTGGGCATGAGCACCATGAAGCGCGAGGGGATCGTCAGATGGGTCGTCAAACGCGCGCCCTTGGTCCCCATGGGCTCCTTGATGATCTGCACGAGCAGCTCCTGGCCCTCGTGCAACAACTGGGCGATGGGCGGATGGCCATTGGCCGACGGCGCCGGCTCGGGCGGCGGATCGCCCGCACCCTCGGCCACGCCCGCCGGCAGGGCCGACTTGTGGGCGCCCGCGATATCCGAGACGTGGAGGAACGCGGTCCGATCCAAGCCGAGATCGACGAACGCCGCATCCATCCCCGGCAGCACGCGCACGATCCGGCCCTTATAGATATTGCCGACCAGACCGCGTCGGCGCGAGCGCTCGATATTGACCTCGGCGAGGACCCCGTTCTCGACCATCGCCACGCGGGTCTCCTGGGGCGTGACGTTGATCAGCAGCTCCTCGCTCATGGACAAACTCGCAGGTGGGCGGACTCGGGCATCGTGGTTCGATTATTCCTGCCCCGTGAGCGCTCACTCAAGGGTGGCCGGCAATGCTCGCAGCCGACGGGCGGGTCCGCCCGAGTGGGCCGTAGCGAGCGCGTCTTGCAGCGAGCGGATCCTGTCGATGCATCGGGCGACCCGCGGCCCTGCGAGTGCCACCGCACGAGCTGAACGCGCCCTCAGTGGCGCGTGCCCGGTGGGGCCTGCGTTTGGTGGCCCCCGGGCCGGTCCCGGCGACTCGGTCGCTGGCGTCGAGGTCGTGGGTGATCGCGGCCCGAGCCTGGGGGTTGCCATGCCAGCCCCGAGCGATCGCCCGACGATGGCCCTGTGGGATGGGCGCAGCAGGGGCCGGATGAGCCGGCCCTAGGCCGGCTGCCAATCGGGCGCGCGCCGCACTAGCGGGTCGATACCGAAGCGGCGCAGCAACTCCACCGTCTCGAACAACGGCAGACCCACGACATTGGAATAGCTGCCCGCGAGCGCCTCGACGAACACCGCCCCCAAGCCCTGGATCGCATACGCCCCCGCCTTGCCCTCGGGCTCGCCGCTCAACCAATAGGCGCGGCGCTCGTCGGCGCTCGTCGGGCACAGCGTCACCTCGGAGGTCACCACGCGCGTCTCGCTTCGCTCACCGGCTACGACCGCCACACCGGTGCAGACCGCGTGCGAGCGCCCCGACAAGTGCGCCAGCATCGCCAGGGCATCGGCCTCGTCGGCCGGTTTGCCCAGGATATCGCCGTCGGCGGTCACCGCCGTATCGGCGCCGAGGACGGCCTGCTGGGGCTGCCCATGGGCGCCACCGGCTTCGGCCTTGCGGCGAGCGAGGCGTTCGACATAATCGCGCGGGCCCTCGCCGGGGGCGCGGGCCTCGTCGACATCGACCGGGCACACGTCAAACGCCAGGCCCACTTGCGCGAGCAGCTCGCGCCGCCGGGGCGATTGGGAAGCGAGGATCAGGGACTGTGTCATCGGTGATACGGGTGGTTGTGCAAGATCGACAGGGCGCGATAGAGCTGCTCGGCGACGACGACACGCACGAGCCCGTGCGGCAGGGTCAGCGGTGACAGCGACCAGCGCTCGTCGACAGCGTCGACCACCTCGCTGGCGAGACCGCCGGCCCCGCCCACCAGGAACGCCACCTCGGCGCCGGTACGGTTCCACTCGGCGGCACGCTCGGCCCAATCGGCCGTCGCCAGCGCCTGGCCACCACCGTCGAGCGCGATCCGGTGGGCGCGCTTCGGCGTGGCGCCGAGCAAGCGCCGCCCCTCGGCGGCACGCCCCTCGGCCACCGACGCGCCCGGCTTGGCGCCGGCGACGGCGTGGAGATCGAGGCGGCTGCCGCCGGGCATGCGCCGGGCGTAGTCGTGGAAGCCGTCATCGACCCAGGCGGGCATCTTGCGCCCGACCGCACACAAGTAAAAGCGCATACCTCAGCGGCCCGCCGCGGTCACACGCGCTCGCCTCGAGCGCCGCCACCTGGTTTGATCACGCGCTCGAGCCCGCGGCCGAGTGACCGGGCTCGACGGTCCAGAGCTTCTCCAGATTATAGAATGCGCGCTTCTCGCGGCTCATCACGTGGACGATCAAGTCGCCCAGGTCGATGAGCAGCCAATCGCCGCCCTGCTCACCCTCGAGCCCGAGCGGTTGCACGCCTTCGCCCTTGGCCCGCTCGACGACGCGATCGGCCAGCGAGCGCACGTGGCGCTGCGAGGTCCCGCTCGCGATCACGATGAGGTCGGTGATCGAGGTCATCTCCCGGACGTCGAGGCGGCGCACGTCGACGCCGCGCAAATCATCCAGGGCCGTTTCGGCCAACTCAGCCAGCGCTTCGGTCTGCATCGGGGCTCGTCTCGCTCCTTTGGTAGAGATCATGGTCGGCGATATAGCGCCGAACGGCTTCGGGGACCCAATAGCGCAGGTCGCAGCGGGCGGCCGCCGCACGCCGCACCGCGCTCGCGCTGATGTCGAGCTGGGTCACCGGCTGCACCAGGACGCAGCCGGCGGGCTCGCGCGCCAGGGCCGCGGGGTCCTCGGTGATGCGTGCCTCCAGCGCCGGCGGCACGCTCAACGGACTCCCGGGGCGTTGTGTGACCACCACGTGGGCCTGCTCGACGATCTCGGGCCAGCGGTGCCACCGATCGAACGCGGCGAACGCGTCCGCGCCGACGATCCAGTGGAGCCGCGCGCCGGGCCAGTCGCCGCGCAGCGCGGCCAGGGTATCGGCGCTATAGGAAGGGCCCGGGCGCTCGAGCTCGCGGCCATCGGCGACCAGATCGGCGGCCGCCGTCTCGGCGATCGCGGCCTGCACCATGGCGAGGCGGTCGTCGCCGGCGGTCTCCGGTGCATCCCGCAGCGGCGACACCCGCGCCGGCATCAGCCGGATGTGATCGAGGGCCAGCGCTTGGCGGACTTCGACGGCGGGGCGCAGGTGCCCGAGATGGATCGGATCGAACGTCCCGCCGAGGATGCCGATGGCCTGGCTCAAACCGGCGCGCTCACTGTCGGATCTGGCCCTCACCCAACACGACGAACTTGCGCGTGGTCAGCCCCTCGAGGCCGACCGGGCCGCGCGCATGCAGGCGGTCGGTGCTGATGCCGATCTCCGCGCCCAGGCCGTACTCGAAGCCATCGGCGAAGCGCGTCGAGGCGTTGACCATCACCGACGCCGAATCGACCTCGCGCAGAAAGCGCTGGGCCCGGCTCCAGTGCTCGGTGACGATGGCGTCGGTGTGGTGCGACCCGTAGCCCTCGATGTGCGCGATCGCCTCGTCGAGGCCGTCGACGACGCGCACCGCGAGCTCCGGGCCCAGGTACTCGCTCGACCAGTCGTCCTCACTGGCCTCGCCCATGGCGACGATGCGGCGGCTCTCGGGGCAGCCGCGCAGCTCGACGCCGTGCTCGGCCAGCTCGGCCGCGATCGGCGGCAGGCGCTCGGCGGCGACGGCGCGGTCGACCAGCAGCGTCTCCATGGCGTTGCACACGCCATAGCGCTGGGTCTTGGCGTTGACGGCGATAGCGGTCGCCTTGTCCGGATCGGCGTCGGCGTCGACGTAGACGTGGCAGACGCCGTCGAGGTGCTTGATCACGGGGATGCGCGAGTCGCGCGCGACCCGCTCGATCAGCGATTTGCCGCCGCGCGGGATGACGACGTCGATGCGCTCGTCGGCGGCGAGCAAGGCCCCGACGGCGGCGCGGTCGGTCGTCGCCACGACTTGCACGGCGGCGCCCGGCAGGCCGGCCGCCTCCAGGCCCTCGGCGACGCAGGCGCCGATCGCGCGATTGGAGCGATGCGCCTCGCGGCCGCCGCGCAGGATGCTGGCATTGCCCGACTTGATGCACAGCGCGGCGGCGTCGGCGGTCACGTTGGGCCGCGACTCGAAGATGATGCCGATCACCCCCAGCGGCACCCGCATCTGGCCCACCCGGATCCCCGAGGGCCGCGGCGCCAGCGATTCGACCGCGCCGACCGGATCGGCCAGCGCCGCGACCTGGCGCAGCCCATCGATCATGGCGTCGATGCGGCCGTCGGTGAGCGCCAGCCGATCCAGCACCGACGCCTCCAGGCCCGCCGCGCGGCCGTCGGCCAGATCCGCCTCGTTGGCCTGTTGCAGGCGGGCGCGATGGCGATCGAGCGCGGCTGCGGTGTGCTCGAGCGCGGCGTTGCGCGCGCCACTGCCGCTGCGCGCCATCTCGCGCGCTGCGGCGCGCGCGGCATTGCAGAGCTCCTCGACGTAGGCGTCGATCGAGCCCGTGACGACGTCCTCGGCGGCGGTCATAAATGCCCTCTGTTAGCGTTCCACCTCGACGCTGCGGCGCGGGATGAGCCCAGGGGCGCTAGCCCCCGCGGCAGTCAATGCCAATTCTACCAGCTCGTCCCAGAAACTGCCCCGTCCAGCGCCCTTCGCCAGGCGCTCGAGGCGGGCGCAGCCCGTCAACAACTGCTGCCACTCGACGGGGCTGAAGCGGTCGGCGGCGCCGCGAACGCGCCCCTGGCGCCGCTGCCATACGCCGACGGCCTGCATCGCCGTACTCAAGCGCTCGCCGTCGGCGCGGCGGCTAGCGATCGCCGCCATTTGCGCGAGCTCGCGCTGCAGCGCCCAGACCGCGACCGGCGGCTGGGTGCCCTCGCCGCGCAAACCGCCGATGATGCGCGCGACGCGCTCGGGGCGCCCGTCGAGCACGGCGTCGCCCAGGTCGAAGATCGACCAGCGCGCCGAGTCGGCGA
>CAYTWS010000004.1:0-17293 GCA_964442145.1 uncultured Ectothiorhodospiraceae bacterium
TCCGCGAGGTCATCGAGCAGCGCATGTTCGCCAATGTCGAGGAGCTGCTGCCGGTGATCTCGTTCGGTGCCAAGCAGGATAGCGAGACGGAGAAGAAGCACCAGGCGTTCCTCGAGCGCATGGTGGCGCGTGGCTACACCGAGCGCCAGGTCCGGCGCCTGGTCGATTGGTACATGCGCGTGCGCAAGGCGGGCTGAGCGTTGGACGCCATCGTCGATCGCCGGCAGCAGCCGCGGGGCAAGAATCTGGGCAACCGCCAGCGCTTCTTGCGCCGGGCCCGCTCGCACATCCGCCGCTCGATTCGCGAGAACCTGCGCCAGCGCGGCGTATCCGATGCCGAGCAGGGCGGTACGGTCTCGATCCCGCAGGACGAGGTCCACGAGCCCGCCTTCGATCAGGATCCGCAGGCGGGCGAGCGCGAGCACGTACTGCCCGGTAATCGCGACTTCGTCGAGGGCGATCGCATCAGGCGGCCGCCGTCGGGCGGCGGTCGCGGCGGCAGCGAGGGCAGCGACACGGGCGAGGGCGAGGATGCGTTCACGTTCGAGCTCACGCGCGACGAGTTCCTCGATGTCTTCTTCGAGGATCTGGCGCTGCCCGATCTGGTGAAAGCGCGCGTGGCGAGCGAGTCCAGCCCCGAGCCGCACCGCGCCGGCTTCACTACCGAGGGCCCGCCCAGCCGCATGAGCCTCGAGCGCACCATGCGCCACTCGATGGCGCGCCGGGTGGCATTGGGGCGGCCCACCCAGCGCGCTGTCGAGGCGCTCGAGCGCGAGCTCGAGGATCTGCGCTCGGGGCGTATCCAGCCGGCCGACGGGCGCTCGGCCGCCACGCGCATCGCCGAGCTCGAGGGGATGTTGGAGCGGGCGCGCGAGCGCCGCCGCTCGGTGCCGTTCATCGATCCGGTCGATCTGCGCTACAGCCATGTCGAGTCGGTGCCGAAGCCCGTCACCCAGGCGGTGATGTTCTGCCTGATGGACGTCTCCGCGTCGATGGACGAGCAGATGAAGGATCTGGCGAAGCGCTTCTTCATCCTGTTGCACTTGTTCCTCAAGCGCCAATACGAGCGCGTCGAGCTGGTGTTCATCCGCCATACCCAGCATGCCCAGGAGGTCGACGAGGAGGCATTCTTCCATAGCCGCCAGACCGGCGGGACCATCGTATCGAGCGCATTCGACGAGATGCTGCGCGTGATCGATGCGCGCTACCCCGTCGACGACTGGAACGTCTACCTCGCCCAAGCCTCCGACGGCGACAACTGGCGCGAGGATCTCGAGCGCTGTCCGCGCGTGCTGAGCGAGCGGGTGCTGCCGCTTTGTCAGTACGCCGCCTACGTCGAGATCGCCCGTGGCGCCTCGGCGGGGATGGATCCGCTCGCGGGAGGCGAGAGCGACCTTTGGTGCTCGTACGATCCGGTGGCCGAGCAGCATGAGCACTTCGCGCGCCGCCGCATCGCCGAGCCCGCCGATATCTTTCCGGTCTTCCGCGATCTGTTCCGCCGCGAGGGGATCGACGCATGAGTGCGGGAGTGACGCCGCAACGCCACAGCCGGCCCCTGTTCGAGAGCGGCGATTGGACGGTCGCCGATCTGCAATCGATCCAGGATGCCGTCGCCGAGATCGGCGAGGGTGAGCTGGGCCTGTCGACCTACCGCAACCGCATCGAGATCATCACCGCCGAGCAGATGCTCGACGCCTATGCCTCGCTCGGCCTGCCGCACATGTATCGCCACTGGTCGTTCGGCAAGCGCTTCGCGCACCAGGAAGGCCTTTATCGCAAGGGTCTGACCCATCTCGCATTGGAGATGATCGTCAACTCGGACCCGGCGGTTTGCTACCTCATGGAGGAGAACAACGCCACCGCCCAGACCACGGTCCTCGCCCATGCAGCGATGGGCCACAATCACTTCTTCCGCAACAACCAAGCCTTCCGTGAGTGGACCGAGGCCGAGGCCATCCTCGACTACGCCGAGTTCGTGCGCGCGTTCGTCGCCCGCTGCGAGGAGACCCATGGCATCGAGGCGGTCGAGCGCACCCTGGATGCCGCCCACGCACTGCAGGAGCAGGGCATCGACCATATCGTGCCGCGCCGGCGCTATACGGTGGAGGAGGAGCGCCAGCGCCTCGCCCAACAGCGCCAGCTCGAGCGCGAGCGCGAGCACGAGCTCTGGCGGGTGACCACGCGCCTGGGTGAGGTCGAAGAGCCGGGCGATCCCGAGCGCGAGGCCGAGGCGCGCGCGATGACGCTGCCCGAGGAGAACGTGCTCTACTTCCTGGAGAAGCAGGCGCCCAACCTCAAGGGCTGGCAGCGCGAGCTATTGCGCATCGTGCGCAACCTCTCGACCTACTTCGAGCCCCAGCGCCAGACCAAGATGATGAACGAGGGCTGCGCGTGCTGGTGCCACTACACCATCATGCATCGGCTGCGCGAAAAGGGGCTGCTCACCGAGGGTGCGATGCTCGAGTTCCTCCATCTGCACTCGTCGGTTGTGGCGCAGCCCGGTTTCGATCACCCGGGATTCGGTGGCATCAATCCCTATGCACTGGGCTTCGCCATGTGCCGCGACATCGAGCGCATCTGCACCGAGCCCACTGACGAGGATGCCGAGTGGTTCCCCGATATCGCGGGCAATCGGGCCCCCATCGAGACCCTCAAACGCGCCTGGTCGGACTTCCGCGACGAGAGCTTCGTGCGCCAGTTCCTGTCGCCGCGGTTGATGCGCGAGCTACGCTTGTTCCGCTTGGACGACGACCCCGAGGAGGACGCGTTCATTGTCGGGGCGATCCACAACGAGCGCGGCTACCGCCGGATCCGGCGATCGTTGGCGTCGAGCTACGACCCGGGCGAGACGCGCCCGCGCATCGAGGTCGTCGACGCCGATCTGCGCGGCAGCCGGCGTTTGAGCCTGCGCCACACCGTTCGTCGCGGGCGCACGCTGGATGCGTTGGAGGCCCGGCGCACGCTGCGCCAGCTGGCCTTCCTCTGGGGCTACGACGTCGTGCTCGACGAGGTCGACGAGCACTCCGGCGAGACCGTGGCGACGCACAGCGAGACGGGGAAGGGCTAACCTTGGCGGATGAGCGCACCAGTGCAATCGAGCATCGCTCGACGCTGACATGCCCCGAGTGCGGGCATCGCGAGACACTGACGATGCCCACCGACGCGTGCCTGTACTTCCACGAGTGCAGCGGCTGCCACACCTTGCTCCGCCCCCGCGAGGGCGACTGCTGCGTATTCTGCTCCTACGCGACAGTGGCATGCCCACCCGTACAAGAGGGCACGTGCTGCGGCGGCTAAGATCGCCCGGTGGGTTGGGTCTGAGGATCGGGCGTTGGCCTGCTTAGCGGGCGCACGAGCGTTCGATTTTTCGTGGATTCGGCGCGCCGATCGACGGGCTGTCGACTCTTCGTGGGTCCGACTTCAGTCGGACACGAGCCGGGGAAAAAGGCGAAGTAATCGGCTCCGCTGGCTTGGCGAGCTTGGCACCTTGGCGCGCATCCATGCGATGCATCGCCCAACCCGCACCGCCTCCGGGCCAAAGCACTGGGGCGAGGCGGGCGACTACGGGGTATCGATTGCTTGTGGGTCCGACTTCAGTCGGACAAGAGCCCGGGAAAACGACACAAAGGGATAGCATTCAGTGCCTTGGCGAGCTTGGCGTCTTGGCGCGCATTCACTGTGCACGCGTCGCCAGAATATCCCGTTCACCCGAGCAACTGCTCGATGATGCGCGCCCCGCCGATATAGGTCGCGGCCGCCGAGCCGATGGTCGAGAACACGAAAACCAACAGAATGCGCGTGACCCGGTTGCGCCACCAGCGCCGCGGCTGGGCGACGTCGTCGCGTAGCTGGTCGAAATCGGTCACGCGCGGGCGGCGCACGGCGGTCTCGACGAGACCCGTGACCATGCCGGCGCCGATCGTGGGGTTGAGCGAGGTCAGCGGGGCGGCGACGAATCCGGCGATCACGGTCAGGGGATGGCCGCCGGCGATGGCGGTGCCCAGGGCCGTCAGCGTGCCGTTGATGAGCACCCAATCGGTGACGAGCTGCCAGCCCAGCTCGCTGCTGCGATAGAACCCGAGCGCGAAGCCGGACAGGATGATCGCCGCGACCGCCCAGGGCAGCACGCGGATGACGCGGCCGCGCGGCGGCAGGGTCTCGAGGTCGGCGCACACCGCCGCGGGGTCGTCGGTATCGCCCAGATGGTTGGCGATGCCGGCGAGGTGGCCGGCGCCCACGACCGCGAGCACGCGCTGCGGCCCGCCCTCGGCGATATAGCGCCGCAGTGTCGCCGCCATGTAGCGATCGCGCTCGTCGATGAGCACGCGATACAGCGAGGGCGATTGCTGGGCGAACTCGGTGAACGTCGACTCGAGCATGTCGCCTTGCTTCAAGCGCTCGATGTCCTCGGCCTCGAGATCGGAGCGCGTGACCAGCGATGCGACCAGGCCCGTGAGCAGCGTCAGGCGCTGATACCAGGGCACGCTGCGCACCAGGCGGCGCATCGTGATGCCGATATCCCGGTCGATCAGCCACAACGGCAGCCCTTGGGCGCGCGCGGCCTCGACGGCGACGCGCATCTCGCCGCCGGGCTCGACGCCGAGCTGATCGGCGAGGCGCTTTTGGTAGGCGGACAGCGCGAGCTGGGCCGCGACCATACCGCCGCGCCCCGAGCGCACGATCTGGAACAGATCGAACTGCTCCCAGTTCTGGGTCCCCTCGAGGCGCTCCAGGCGCGGCGTGCACAGCTCGACGGCGGCGGCCTCGAACCCGCCCTCGGCGAGCGCCGATCGCACCTCGATCTCGCTGTGGTGCGACACGTGGGCGGTGCCGAGCAGCGTGACCTCGGTGCCGCCGACGTCGATGGTGCGTGTGGGGGCGTCGTGCTCGCTGGCTTCGGCGCTGGGCATGGTCGCAATCGTCGCCACTCGCGAAAGCGGCGATGATACGTCGCCTGCTGCGCTCGCGCACCCCGACGCCGGGCCACGGTCGCGAGACAGCGTGGCTCCACCGGTGTGACTTGGCGTAGAATCGCGCGCTCACCGCATCGCCCGCGAGCCGCTTGCCCGGATGAGCTCTGCCGAATCGTCGATCGAGGCATGGGACCGCTACTGGGCGTACGGCTACCTCCATTCGTGTAGCGCGCTGCATGAGGGCAACTATCGCGGCGCGATCGCCGACTACTGGCAGCGCCGCTTCGCCCAGTGCCCCGACGGCAGCCGCATCCTCGACATCGCCACGGGCAACGGCGCGCTGGCGTTGATGGCGCTCGAGGCCGCCGACGAGCGCGGCGTGTCGCTCGACATCAGCGCCAGCGATCTCGCCGCCATCGATCCGGCGGGCCAAGCCCCGGATCCGGACCGCGCCGCGCAATTGGCGCGCATCCGCTTCTGGGCGCGCACGCCGGCGGAGGAGTTGCCCGCGTCGGACGGCTCGCTCGACCTCGTTTGCAGCCAGTTCGGCCTGGAATACAGCGATCTCGACCGGTCGCTGCCCGAGATCGCGCGGGTGCTGGCGCCGGGCGGTGAGCTCGCCGCGGTCATGCATCACACCGGGTCGGTGCTGGTGCAGCCCGCCGCCGACGAGATCGCGCAGATGGACTACGTCGTCGACCACGAGCGCCTCTACCTCAAGATGCGCAATCTGCTGCGCGCGATGCGCGAGGCCGGCCGGGGCAGGGCGAGCGCCCATCCGAAGGTGGCCAAGAAGCGCCGGGCGGTCGACGAGGCGCTGGCGCGCATTGACGCGCGCGCCCGGGTGGCGGCCGACGCCCAGCGGGTCCAGGGACCGGCGCGCTACGTCCGCGAGCTGCGGGCGCTGGTCGACGAGCGCCCGCCGGCCGAGCTCGAGCGCTGGCTCGAGGAGGGGCGCGAGCGCGTGCGCGCCAACCGCGCTCGCGTGGCCGACATGCAGCAGGCCGCTCACGCCCCCGCCGATATCGAGCCCCTCGAGCGTCGCCTCGAGGCCGCCGGCCTCGGCCGCATCGCGGTGGAGCCGCTGGCGCAGGACGACGGCAGCGTCCTCGGGTGGCGGCTCGAGGCCCAGCGTTGATGCGGCGTGGGCACAGGGTGCCGGCTCGGTCGACGAAGCCGGCCGGCCTATCGCGGCCCGCCGGGCCAGCGGCCGGGGCGGTTCCGGGGGCGCACCACGCGATGATGGACCAGGGGCGTTACCGCGGAGTGCCGACGATGGCGCCTGCGGCTATGGCCACCATGTGAGCGGTCACTTGCGCGGCCGGTAAAGCAGTGTAAAATCGCGAAGTTACGAAGAATAATCGACGTCTCATAACAATAATCAGGAGCGCCCCTTGCCCCGAAAACTGCTCGCCCGGATGGTGCCGGTCGTGGTGCTATCGCTGGTGTCGGCCGGCTGTGCCCACGGACCCTTGGCCGACCGGTTCGGTGGAGACCCGGCCCAAGGCCCGCACCCCGCGGCCGTGACGGCGGGCGACGGCGGTGACACGGTCGCGCCTGCGCATCATCCGGCGGCGCGGCCGGGCGGCGCGATCCAGGACCGCTACGTGCCTACGCTCGTACGCGCGTACGAGCCGGGCCGTTGGGACGAGCTGCGGGCGGGATTCGCCCTGGCCGACGTGCGCCATCCCCGGGTCGAGGCCCAAGTCGAGCGCTACGCCGGCCGCCAGGCGTATTTCGAGGCGGTGGCGCGCCGCGCCGAGCCCTATCTGGGCTATCTCATCGAGCGCATCCAGGCGCGCGATCTGCCGGCGGAGCTACTGTTGGTGCCCATCGTCGAGAGCGCGTTCCGCCCGTTCGCCTACTCACATGCGCGCGCCGGCGGTTTGTGGCAGTTCAAGCCGGGCACCGCCGAGACCTTCGGCGTGCGCATGAACTGGTGGTACGACGGGCGCCGCGACGTGGTCGACGGCACCGAGGCGGCGCTGGACTATCTGTCCTATCTGCACGATTTCTTCGACGGCGACTGGACCCTGGCGATCGCCGCATACAATGCCGGCGAGGGCCGGGTGCGCCGTGCGATCCTGGCCAACGAGCGCCGGGACGAGCCCACCGACTTCTGGCATCTCGATCTGCCCCAGCAGACCGAGCGCTACGTGCCGCGCTTGTTGGCGCTCAAGCGCATCATGGAGCAGCCGCACGCCCACGGCATCACGCTGCCCGAGCCCGATCCCGAGCGCGCGCTCACCATCGTCGAGCTGGAGGGCCAGATCGATCTCGCCCGGGCGGCGCAGTGGGCGGGCGTGAGCATCGAGACCTTGTATCGCTACAACCCCGGTCTCAATCGCTGGGCGACCGCGCCCGACGGGCCGCACCGCTTGGCCGTGCCGTCGGCGGCTGCCCCCCGGCTGCGCCAGGCGCTGGCCGAGCAAGGCCAGCAACGGCTGGTGCAGTGGCGCCGGCATCGGGTCACCGAGGGCGAGACCCTCAATGCCATCGCCGAGGCCTATGACACGACCGTCGACGCGATCCGCAAGGCGAATGGCCTCGATGGCCACGTGATCCGGGTGGGGGAGCACTTGGTGGTCCCCACGGCCAGCCGCAACCAGGCGGCCTACGTCCTCAGCGCCCCCAATCGACGCCGGGCCCAGCAAGCGGACGGCCCGTCGGGGCGCGAGCGCGTCGACTACCGCGTGGAGCCCGGCGACACCCTCTGGGCGGTGGCGCAGGAGTACGACGTCGACGTGCGCCGGCTGGCCGACTGGAACGGCATGGCGCCCAGTGATCCCCTACAGCCGGGCGATCGGCTCGTCGTCTGGCTCGAGCAAGCCGCCGCCGCTCGTGGCGGCGGCCCCGATGAGCGTGTCCAGGCGGTCGACTACACCGTCGAGCGCGGCGACTCGCTGGCCGCGATCGCACGGCGTTTCAATCTGGATGTGGGCCAGATCCGGCAGTGGAACGACTTGCAGGATACGGTCTTGCAGCCGGGCCAGACACTGCGCCTGCGCGTCGACGTGACGGCCCAGGCCGGCACGAGCTGACGCCACGCGCGAACGGTGCCCCGCCCGCGATGCCCTCCGGGGGCGCCGCGAGCGGGGCCCGCCCATTACTGCTGCTGACCGGGCTTGTTGCGCTGGACGCGGACGCTGTGATCCTCGCCCTTGCTCGCCCCGTAGAGCACCAGCGCGAGCGCCACGATCACCAGCACGCCTACCAAGGTACTCATAAGCCACCTCCGATCATCGGTCGCCCGCCCTCATGGATATGGCGACGGGCGCGGGCCGGATCAAGCCTTCGCCTCGGTTGCCAATGCCCCCGTCGCCGCCCGGCGGCGGCAACGCACATCCGCGGGCTCGGATGCAGCCGGCCCGCCGCGTCGGCCGGGGCGGCGATCGGCGGCTGCTCGCAGGCGAGTGGCAGCAGACTTGACGGGAGCTAAGAGAATAAGAACAATTCGCATTCCCGATTCCATTGCACCCCACGATGCAACTCCCTGTGTCCAGCCAATAAAACAAGAGGACGCCACCATGCGATCCAACCGCCGTCCGTTCGCGCGCCCGTATGGGCTCGCGGTCGCTGTCGCCACCCTGGTCGCCCCCGCGGCCGCATCCGCCGCGGAGCCCGACGCCGAGGGCGGGGACGCCGCCAGCCTCGACGAGGTCGTGGTATCGGCGACGCGCGACGAGACCGAGGTGTCGAAACTGGCGCGCTCGGTCACCGTGGTCACGCGCGAGCAGATCGAGCAGCAGGCCACGGCGGACCGGAATCTCAGCACGATCCTGGCGAACACGGTGCCCGGGATCGGGCCGACCACGGAATCGGTGACCAACTTCGGCCAGTCGCTGCGCGGGCGCAACTTCCTCGTGCTCATCGACGGGGTGCCGCAATCGACGCCGCTGCGCGACGTCTTCGCCGATCTCAACTCGATCTCGCCGGCGTCGGTCGAGCGCATCGAGGTCGTGCGCGGCGGTACCGCCGCCTATGGCTTCGGTGCCGAGGGCGGCCTGATCAACATCATCACCAAGAAGCCCTCGGACGAGCCCGTGGCGGGCTACTCGCAAGCGGGCGCGAGTGTCTCCACCGAGGAGACCGACGACTCCGCGGACTACGAGACCGAGCATCAGGTATCCGGCACGCAGGGCGATGTCGACTACCTGGTCGGCGGCTCCTACGTCGAGCGCGGCGGGCGTTTCGACTCCGAGGGCCGGCGTATCCCGCCGAACCCGCAGGCCTCGCAGCCGGGCCTGGCCGACACCGAGGAGTGGAGCCTGCTCGCCAAGTCGGGGCTCGAGCTCGGCGGCGATCAGCGCATCGACCTGATGATCAATCACCTGGACAACGAGCAGGACACCGACTTCACCTTCGGCGCGGCCGGCGTCACGCTCGCCAGCGATCCCACGCCGAACAGCAAGCGCACCCCCGCGATCCCGATCGCCGACGCCACCGGGGGGACGGCCATCGAGACACCCCAGTCGGAGACGACGGTGGGGCAGGTGACCTACACCCATCGAGATCTCTCGGGCAGCCAGCTACGGGTGAATGCCTACGCCGGCGATCGCTCGATCGTGTTCCCGCGCTTCGGCACGTTCAAGCAGAGCGAGACCGAGTCGCAAAAGCAAGGCGTGCGCTCGACCGTGACCACCCCGCTGGCACTCGGCGGCACCACGACGACGCTGACCTGGGGCTTCGACTATCTGGCCGACGAGACCGACTCGAACTTCTTCGGCACGGGCGCCACCGACACCGTCCCGGAGATGCGCCAGGATGCCTATGCCGGCTTCGCCGAGGTCGAACAGCCGCTGGGCTCGGTTGGCTTGGTGCGCGGCGGGCTGCGTTACGAGACCATCACCGTCGAGGCGGATACGGTCGCGTCGAACCGCTTCGGCAACCGTGTCGAGGGCGGGGAGCTCGATTACGACGAGACGTTGTTCAACGCCAGTGCGGTGTTCTATCTCTCGCAGACGTGGGAGACGTTCACGAGCTACTCCCAGGGCTTCTCGATCGCCGACCTGGGCCGGACCATCCGCGGGCTGGGCCCGACCTCGGGCGGCGCCGTGCTGCAGGTCGACGGGCTCGAGTCCGAGGCCAAGAAGGTCGACAACTACGAGCTGGGGCTGCGCCACCGCGGCCGCGCGCTGCAGGGCTCGCTCGTGGCGTTCTACAGCGAGTCGGAGAACGGCGCGACGTTCAATCCCGATCTGTCGCTCGCCAAGGTCGACGAACAGGTCTGGGGCGTGGAGGCGGCGCTCGACTACCGCGCCTCGGACGACGTCGGTGTCGGCGGCACGTTCGCCTGGACCGAGGGCGAGCGCGATCCGGAAAACGGCGACGAGGAGGAGCTGCCGAACACCCGCGTGCAGCCGGAGAAGCTCACCCTCTACGTCGAATACAGCCCCATGGCGGGCTGGGACAACCGCCTGCAAAGCGTGACCATCGGCGACCGCGAGACCAACTCGACTCAGTTCGGCAACGGCGACGTCGACGGCTACACGACGCTGGACTGGATCGCCAAGTTCGGGGTCGGGCCCGGGGACCTGGAGGTCTCGCTCACCAACCTCACCAACGAGGACTACTACCCCGCGGCCAACCAGGCCTACGACGCCAACTACGCCTACGCGAAGGCCCCGGGGCGGCGCCTCGGGGTGAGCTACGCCGTCGACTGGTGATCGCGCCGGTCGGCGCGCCACCCGCGCCGGGGGCGGACCAGCGCAGGGCCCCCGGCGCCGCCGTGCCGGCCGGCGCACGTGTTGGTATCCGGCGGCGTACGGGCTAGGCTGGCTGGCTCGAGCGCAGACCGTCGCGACTGGAAAGCATTATGGATCAGCCGGTGGAACAGGGCGTAGCGGGCGCGCCGTCGGGCTTCGAGGCGGACGCCGTGAGCCTGAGTATCGGCGAGCGCAGACTGCTCAGCGACATCGACCTGTCCCTGGCACCCGGCTGCGTGTACGGCTTGATCGGTCACAACGGCTCGGGCAAGTCCACGCTCATGCGGCTGCTGGCCCGCCAGCAAGCACCGAGCGCCGGCGTGATCACCTACGCCGGCACGCCTCTGGCCCAGTGGCCGCAGCGCGCGTTCGCGCGCAACGTGGGCTACATGGCGCAGCGCCTGCCCGAGGCCACGGGCCTGACCGTGCGCGAGCTCGCCAGCCTGGGGCGCTATCCCTGGCACGGCGCCCTGGGCCGCTTCGACGACGACGATCGCGACCACGTCGACCGGGCGCTCGCGTTGACGGGCATGACCGAGCTCGCCTCGCGCCTGGTCGACACCCTCTCCGGCGGCGAGCGCCAGCGTGCCTGGCTGGCGATGCTGGTGGCCCAGAACAGCCAGTCCATGCTGCTCGACGAGCCCATCTCCGAGCTCGATGTGGTCCACCAGATCGACGTCATGGAGCGCGTGCGTGCGCTCTGCCGCCAGCGCGGTGTCACGGTCCTCGCGGTCCTGCACGACATCAATATCGCCGCACGCTTCTGCGATCGCCTGATCGCCTTGCGCGACGGCGGCAAGATCGCCGAGGGCCCCCCGGAAGAGGTCGTGTGCCCCGAGGTCCTGGAGCGGATCTACCGGGTGGCCATGGGGGTCGTCGAGGTGCCCGAGCTCGAGCTGCCCATATGCTACGTTGCGTGACCGCGGACGCGGATGCCGGGGTCGCTGGCGTGGACACGCTCGTCGACGAGCTCAATCGCCTGCTCGCAACGAACTGGCCGTTCTTCGCCGACCGGGTCGTCACCGACCCGGGGGGCCACCAGGTCGTCCCCATGGACCGCCTCGCCCACGAGGCGGAGCTGGCGGGCCATCTCGCGCACTTCGCCGCGGCCCAGGGCGAGCGCGATCCCCGCGGGGTCGTGTCGCTGTGGACGCAGTGGTACGCGGTCTCGGTCTGGCCCGCGCTGGCGGTGGGGGCGGTCGTGCTGGGCCGTATGCCGCCGCTCGCGCCCGGCGAGACCGGATTGATCGTCGACGCCGACTATTGCCCCATGGGCTTGCTCGTGGCCCCGGGAGCGAGCGAGGCGACGCCGGCCATCGGGCTCGAGCGCTTGGCGCGCGATCAGGCGGCCCCGCTGATGCACGCGAGCGCGCGCTGGGGCGGCGTCGCCCCGCGCGTGCCCTGGAGCAACTGCGCCAACGTGCTCGGCTGGACCCTCAGCGAGCTCGCCTCCATCGCCGAGCCCGAGGCGCTGGCCTCGGCCTACCGGGTCCTGGGCGCGCGGGCGTGGCCCGACGGCAGCGTCAATCCGCTCGGCATCGGCGATTGCTGTGCCGCCGACACGGGGCGCCCGCCACGGCGTGTGTGCTGCCTGCGCTACCGCTTGGCCCAGTGCGGCTATTGCAGCGATTGCCCCATCCTGCCCGCCGAGCCCACCGCGCTGTGACCGGGCTCAGCGGCGCGATAACAGCCACATGAAGTAGATCCCGCCGACGAACGACGCCGCCAGGCCCGCCGGCCACTCGTGCGGTACCAGCAGGGTGCGCCCCATCCAGTCGGCGCCGACCATGATCGCCGTGCCCAGCGCGGCCGCGCCGGCGAGCTGCATGCGCGGGCCGCGCAAGCCCAGGAGCCGCGCCATGTGCGGCGCCATCAAGCCGACGAAGCTCAGCGGGCCGACCAGCAGGGTGGCCAACGTGGTCGCCACGGCCGCGATCACGAGCAGCACCAGGCGGGCCCGGCCGATCGCCAGGCCGCGCGCGCCCGCCTGCTCGTCGCCCAGCGCCAGCAGCGCCAGCCAGCGGTGGAGCGCGAGGGCGAGCTGGCCGAGCACGGCGACGCCGGCCGCCGCGAACCCGACCAGGGGCCACTCGACGCCATAGGTCGAGCCCGAGATCCAGGTGAGCAGCCGGGGCCAAAGCGGGCTGCCGCTGGCGGCGACCAGGCCGATGAGGCCGTCGAACAAGGCCTTGACCGCGATGCCGACCAGCAGGATGCGCTCGGGGGTGGCCCCGCTGCGGCGCGCGAACGCGAGCAGACACGCGGTGGTGACGATCGCGCCCGCCGTGCCGGCACCGACCAGCGCGCCCTCGCTGGCGGTGGGCAGCCAGAACACCAGCGCGGTGATCCCGGCCAACGCACCGCCGCTGATGCCCAGCACCTCGGGGCTGGCCATGGGATTGCGCAGCAAGCGCTGCAGGATCGTTCCGGCCACGGCCAGCAGCAGGCCGGCGAGGGCGGCGGCGGCGACGCGCGGCGGGCGCCAGGGGTGGTCCAGCAAGGCCGATGCCGGCCCCTGGAGCCGCCAACCCTGGCCGTCGTGCACGACCAGCAGGGCGACGCCCACGGCCACCCCCGCGATGCCGGCGATGACCGCCAAGCGGACCAGCGGGCGGGCGAGCAGCTCGGGGTGGCTCGTCCAGGCGCCGCCCGGGCTGCCCGGGCGCACCTCGCGCAACAGCCACAGCAGCACGGGCGCGCCGATGACCGCCGTGACCGCGCCCGTGGGCAGCACCCCGGCCAAGTAGGGATCGGCGAGCTGGACGCACTGGTCGGTGACGAGCAGCAAGCCGGCGCCGAGCAAGGGGGCGGCGAGCAGGCGCTGGCGCACCGTGCGGGCGCCCAGTTGGCGCGCCACGGCCGGGGCGGCCAGGCCCACGAAACCGATGATACCGACGGCGCTGACCACCGCCGCCGAGACATAGACGCTGGCGGCGAGCGCGAGCAGCCGCGCCTTCTGCAGCGACAGCCCCAGCCCGCTGGCGCTGGCGTCGTCCAACGTGAGCAGCGTCAGCGGGCGCGCCAGCAACGCCAGCACGACCCCGACGATCGCCACGCGCGGCGCGAGGAACGCCGCATCGCCCCAGCCGTACTGGCTCAGCGCGCCGCTGCCCCACAACAGCAGCGCCTCGAGGTCGTACTCGAAGAACAGCAGCAGGCCCGCGTTGATCGCGCCGAAGTAGAGGCTGACGACCAGCCCGGCCAGGACCACGCTGACGGGCTCGAAATCGCGGCGCCAGGTGAGCAGCAGGACCAGGCCCAGCGCGCCCGCGCCGCCGGCGACCGCCACGGGCTCGGCGAACGCGGCCAGGGCGGCGGGTGCCGCCAGGGTGAGTATGGAAAGCGCGAGCTGGGCGCCCGCCGCCACCCCCAGCGTCAGCGGCGAGGCGATCGGGTTGCGCAGCACCTGCTGCATGACCGCGCCCGCGGCCGCGAGCGCCGCCCCGGCGAGCAGCGCGACCACGAGCCGCGGCAGCCAGGCGTGGACGAGCCGGACCGTGTCCAGTGAGGCCTGGTCGAGCGCGCGCAGGCCCGCGACGAGCGCCTGCCACCCGCCCAGCTCGGCCGCGTTGACCGCCGCCAGCGCCAGGCTGGCGCCGCCCAACAGCAGCGCGGCGAGCCAGACGTGCACGCGCATGCGTCCGTCAATCGCGGTCATCGAGGCGGTCCGTGAGCAGTTGGGCGAAACGGATGGCCGACGGGATGCCGCCGAAGGTCCAGATGGGCGGCAGCGCGTGCACGCGCCCCTGGCGCACCGCGGGCAGCGCCCGCCAGATGGCGCTCGTGCGCATCATCTCGCGCGCGCGCCGCGGCACGGGCTCGAGCACGATCACGTGATCGGCGGCGCCGTCGAGGCGCGTGATCGGGATCTGGCTGAAGCCCCAGGCGTTGGTCGCGCCGTCCCAGGCGTTGCGCAAGGGGCTGCGCGCGATGACGTTGCCGAGCAGGGCGTTGTCGCCGAAGACGCGGACGTGGCCGGCATCGCCGAATTGCACGATGTAGACGGACTCGCCGTCGCCAGCGGCCGCGGCGAGATCGGCCAGGGCGCGCTCGAGGCGGCGGTTCAAGCGCCGCAGCGCGTCCTCGGCGCCCAGGCGGTCGGCGAGGGTGGCGGCGACGGCTTGGTTGCGCTCGAGGGGCTGGTGCTCGCCGGTGTAGATGGCGAACTTCTTGGTGGGCGCGATGCGCTCCATGTGCGCCCGCGGGCGCTTGCGGTAGCCCGACATGACGATCCAGTCGGGATCGGCGCCCGCGAGGACGTCGAGATTGGGCGACAGCCGCCGCCCGAGGCCCAGGACGCCCTCGGGCAGCGTCGGCTCTCGCACCCACTTGCGGTAGCCGCCGGTCTCGGCGACCGCGATGGGCTCGACCCCGAGGGCGAGCAGCGTCTGCGCCAGGCCCCAGTTGAGCACCGCGATGCGCTCGGGGGCGGCGGCACTGGGGGCGGCGAGCGCGCATGCGAGGAGGGTGCCCGCGAGCGCGGCGGCCAGACGCCTCGCCCGCTTGCTCGACCCCCGGCTGGCCCGCTCCACGCGCACGATCGCTGCCCTCCACGGACGACGCGGTTGCGTCGCATTCTCAAAAGGCGGCTAAGGCTAACCCCGTGCGCCGGGCGTGTCCACGCACGGGTTACACGGCGAGGCCGAGCGCGGCGCAGACCAGCCGCGCCGCGTCTTGTCGCCGCTCGGCGGGTTGCGCCATCCTCGCCCTTTGTCCCCGGTCACTCTGGGAGTCGCCCATGCTCGATCCCGTCCTCGAACGCGTCGACGCCGATCTGGAGGCCGCGATCGGCCGCTGGTCGGAGCTACTGCGCATTCCCAGCGTGAGCACCGATCCCGCCTACGGCGACGACATGCGCCGCGCGGCCCAGTGGCTCGTCGACCAGCTCGAGGCCCTCGGCTTCAGCGCCGAGATCCGCGAGACCGACGGCCATCCGGCCGTGATCGGCCACCATCCCGGGCCCGGCGCGGATGCGCCGCACGTGCTCTATTACGGCCACTACGACGTCCAGCCGCCCGATCCGGTCGAATCCTGGAACGCCGACCCGTTCGAGCCGACCCTGGTCGACGGCCCCCACGGGCGCCGGATGGTCGCCCGCGGCGCGGTCGACGATAAGGGCCAGCTCATGATGTGGCTCGAGGCCCTGCGCGCGTGGCACGTCGAGCACGGCGATCTGCCCGTCAAGGCGACCGTGCTCATCGAGGGCGAGGAGGAGGTCGGCAGCAAGAACCTGCGGCCCTTCCTCGAGCGCTACCGCGACGAACTCAGCGCCGACGTCTGCGTGGTCAGCGATACGGCGATGTGGGACGTCGACACGCCCGCGATCACCTACACCTTGCGCGGGCTGCTCTACACCGAGATCACCTGCCACGGGCCCAGCCACGACCTGCACTCGGGCTTCTACGGCGGCGCCGTTTCGAATCCGCTCAATGCCCTCGGGCGCATCATCGCCGCGCTGCAGGACGAGCGCGGGCGGGTCCAGGTGCCCGGCTTCTACGACGACGTCGTCGAGCCCGGCGACGACGAGCTCGCCGCCTGGCATGCGCTCGACATGGACGACGAGGGTTTTCTGGCGAGCGCGGGCGTATCGGTGAGCGGCGGCGGCGAGACCGACCGCAGCCTGCTCGAGCGCCTGTGGTCGCGCCCGACCTGCGACGTCAACGGCCTCGTCGGCGGCTTCACCGGGACGGGGGCGAAGACCGTCATCGCGCGCCAGGGCAGCGCCAAGGTGAGCTTCCGCCTGGTCCCGGCGCAGGACCCCGACCGCATCGCCGAGGCCGTACGCGCCTTCGTCGCCGAGCACACCCCCGCCGGCTGCACTAGCGAGGTCACCGTCCACTCGGCGGCACCGGCGATCCGCATCCCCAGCGACTCGCCCCTGATGCGCGCCGCCCGCTCCGCGCTCCAAAGCGTCTACGGCCGCGAGCCCGTGCTCATGGGCTGCGGCGGCTCCATCCCGATCGCCGCCTGGGCGCGCGACCTCCTCGGCATGGACACCTTGCTGATGGGCTTCAGCCTCGAGGACGACGGCATGCACGCACCCAACGAGAAGTTCGAGGTGACCTGCTTCCACCGCGGCATGCGCAGCCACGTGGCGCTGCTCGAGCAATTCCGGCAGCAGGGGGCGGCGCGCTAGCGCCGTCGGAGAGCAAAACGCTAACGCACGGAGCGCAACATGCCGGCAACCGACCACGAAGTGCGCTCCGGCCGGCCCGCCCGGTCAGCGGGGACCAGCGGCCGAGCAGCCCTGAACCGCCGGGCGCCCCACCTCGCGAAACGCGAGCCCAAAGGGTCCGATCGGCATGCCGCACACCAATGGCCATGTGCACGACAACGCGCATCGCGCCATCATGGGCATACCGAAGCCGCAATAGGTGGCCAAGTGCGGCCTATCATGAAAGCCCGCGGACGCCCCGACCACGCCGAGACGGCGCCACAATGGGCCGACGCGACGACCGGGTTGCGCCGGGCCGCGCATCTTAGGCGGCGTAGCGCCGTATTATACCACGGCCAACAGGCGCCCATTGCAACTGTTATGCGAGAAGTTAGCAATGGTAGATCTTAAAAAGACTTATCCTTTTGATCCTCGGCGAAAAATTGAAGTGCCAGAGGAGCTATTTGCGGAAATCGGATGTAGGCTGGTTCTGCTCCAAGACTTGGAGATGTTCATTGCTT
>CAYTWS010000005.1:0-15986 GCA_964442145.1 uncultured Ectothiorhodospiraceae bacterium
CGACCAGAAATTATACCGGCTTCGCCTTCTTTTTGCGTGCAATATCCGGGCTAGGGCGCTACCTCGGGCGCGCCCAGGAGGAAGCCCTGCAAGCGATCGCAGCCCAGCGCGCGCAGCCTGTTCGCCTCGGCCTCGCGCTCGACCGACTTGGCTACCACGAGGACACCGAGGCGCTGGCCGATATGGTGAACCGACTCGACGACGGCGGCACGCGCCGGCGTTCGATCGACCGCGCGCACGAACGGGGAGCCGATTTTGAGCTGATCGACGGGCCACTCGGCCGCCAGCTCCAGGGAGGCACCGGCGGCACCGAAGTCGTCGACGCTGATCTGACAGCCCGTCGCGCGCAGCGCCCGCAAGGCGTCGGCGCTCACGCGGTCGGGGTGGGCCGCGGCGGCGTGGCTTAGCTCCAACACCAGCCGCGATGCGGGCAAGCCGGCCCAGCCCAGGCAGCGCTCGATACGCTCGGCAAAGTCGGTGCGATCGATTTGCATCGGCGACACATTGACGACGAGCTCCGCCTCCGCCGCCGGGCCGGTCCATTGCGCGGCGGCGGCACAAGCCGCCGATAGGGTGCGCTCGACCAAGTCGACGATCGCACCGGCCGACTCGGCCGCGTCCATGATCGCGCCCGCCGGCTGCAGCCGCCCGTCGGCGGTGCGCCAACGCGCCAAGGCCTCGAAGCCGGCCACGGCACCGGTATCGGCGGCGACGATCGGCTGATACGCGAGCACGAGCGCCTCGCGGTCGAGCGCCTCGCGCAGCGTCGGCTTGAGCTTGGTTCGCCGCGCCTCTCCAGCGCCCATGTCCGAGCGGTAGAAGGCACACCCCGCACCGCCGCAGTTCTTGACGCGGTATAGGGCCGCGTCGGCCGTGCTCAACAACGTCTCGATATCGCCGCCGTTGTCGGGATACATGCTGACCCCGATCGATACCTGGACATCGAAGCGATGGCCCGCGACCTCGAATGGCGCTTCGAAGGCGCCTAGGATCCGGTCGGCGAGCTCCGCGGACTCATCGACGGCGGTGACACGACCGACGACGACCACGAACTCATCGCCGCCGATACGCGCGACCTCGTCGTAGGGGCGGCATTGGTCGTCAACCCGTTGAGCGACTTGGCGTAGGAGCTCGTCGCCCATTGCATGGCCCCAGTCGTCGTTGACCGCCTTGAACCCGTCCAGGTCGAGGTAGAAAACGGCGACGCGCTCGCTCTTGCGATAGGCCGCGGCCAGCTCCTGATCGAGCCGGGTGCGCATCAGGGCGCGATTGCCCAGCCCCGTCAGCGGGTCGTAGTGCGCCTGCGAGCGCAGCTGCTCCTCGAGGGCCTTGCGCTCGGCGATGGGCATGACATACCCGTGCCACACGACCAGGCCGTGCGCGTCGCGCTCGCGCGTGGCCGCATCCTCGACCCAGATGTAGTCCGACTCATCGTCTTGCGGGCTGCCCGTCGCCAACCGATACTCGACACGCCAGTTGTTGTCGGTGGCGCGCGCCGGCGCCGCAGCGAATGCCTGGCGGTCGGCCGGGTGCACGCTTTGGAACCACAGCTGGGGCTCGGCCTGGACACGCTGCGGCGTGAGTCCGCACACCCGCGTGATCCCGGAGCTGACGAACGGGACGTCGACGATGTCCCCGTCGGCGTTGCAGCGTGCCTGGTAGAAGAAGCCGGGCACGTGGTCGCTGATCTCGACCAGGAACCGCTCGGCAGCCGACTCGCGCTCCTGTGCGAGACGGCGCTCGGTGATGTCCTGGACCGTGCCCGAAAGGCGCACGCATCGCTCGCCCGAGAACTCGGGCTCGCCGATGACGCGTACCCACTTGCGGCGCCCGCCGCCGCTCAGGATCTGGAGCTCGAGGTCCCAGCCCTCGGCCTTCGCGATGGCGTGCTCGACGGCGGTAGCGATCGCGCTGCGATGGGGCTCGACATAGAATGCCAGGATATTGTCGACCGTGGGCTCGAAGTCGCTCGGGACCTCGAAGATGGCTTGCGCGGTCCGAGTCCACTGCACCGCATACGTGCGGGGATCGACCTCCCAGCCGCCGACCGCGGCGACCGCCTCGGTGCGCTCGAGGAGATCGCGGCTGGCGCGCAGCGCCTCGGCGAGCGCGTCCTCGGCGCTCACGTCACGATGCATCGACAGGTAGTGGCTGATGACACCGGCGGCGTCACGCACGGGCGCGACACTCCACTCCATGATGAAGGGACTGCCATCGCGGCGATAGTTCCAGGCGCGCCCGAAAAACCCCTCCCCGCGAGCGATCTGGGCCCGGAGGCGGTCGAGCACGGCCCGGTCCGTCGCTGGCCCGTGGAGGATGCGTGGGGTGGCGCGGATCGTCTCGTCGGCGGGGTAGCCGGTGAGCTCGTAGAACACGTGATTGGCGAATACCACCGTCGGCCCGGGTGGCTCGAGGCGCGCGTCGGTGACCAGGATCGCGCTTGCGGCGGCATCCAGGGCGCCGCGGTCGAGGTGCCCGGGCAGGGCGACTTCGGGGGCTTTCGCAGCGTGATCCTCCGCCATCGCAGGCCCCGCCCCTTGCGACTCATCACTCGCAGTATGAAGCAAGTGGTGTTGCGGCAACATCCACCGGGCGGCCGAATGGCGCCGTTAGTCGGGCTGGGCCAGCGCCCCCAAGCGGCCGACGTCGTCGATTCGGACGTGGTCGCGATCGACCCGTGTGCCCGCGGGGCGCAGCCGGGCGAAAGCGCGCGACAGGGTCTCGGGCTTCATGCCCAGGCGGGCGGCGATGAGCGCCTTGTCGCTGGGCAAGCGCAGCTCGACCGCGCCGTATTCGCCTTCGGGGACCAGCGAGAGCAGGAAAGCGGCCACACGCTGGGTGGTGTCGTGGGCCTGCATCTGCTCGATCCGGGCGACGAGCTGGCGCATGTGGCGCGACATCGACGCCAGCATATTGCGCGCGACCCCGGGGTCACGCGCCAGCACCTCCAGGAAGGGCTCGGCGGGGATCTGCACCACGCGGGCGGTCTCGGCGACGGTGGCATTCACCGGGTAGTGTCCCTCGGCGAACATGGCGGCCTCGGCGAAGGACTCGCCCCGCGTGAACACGTGGACAACGCTCTCGCCGCCGTCACTGGTCGCCCGGTAGAGCTTGACCCAACCGCCGCAGACCACGAAAAAGGCGGTCGCCGGATCGCCTTGCTGGAACAGCAAGTGCCCGCGCGGCCGCGTCGCCACGCTCGCGCGGGCCAATAGGCGATCGATGGTGGGGCGGGCAAGGCCGGAGAACAACGGCAGGCGGTCGAGCACCCGCCAATCCCCGTCCGTCAGGGCGCGTCGTCCCGCAGCGCCGCCACGCTCGGGCGTCATCGGGCGGTCCCGCTCAGGCGCCGACCGGGACGGGGCGGTCACGGCGCGGGACTTGCGCCATCAGGAAGTCCATCTGGTCGGCGAGGATGCGGCGATTCTCCAGGATCATCGCCTCGGCCCAAGACGGGGTGTAGGGGATATAGCGCATCTCCAGGCCACACTCCTCGACCAAGCGATCGTCCTTCTTCTGATTGCAGGCGCGGCAGCTGGTGACGACGTTGTCCCAGATGTCGCTGCCGCCGCGCGACAGGGGCATGACGTGATCACGCGTCAGCAGACTGCTGCGCCCGGCATACCAGTCGCCGCAGTAGCAGCACAGGTGGCGATCGCGCAAGAACAACGCCGCGTTGGTCAGCCGCGGCACCAGGGCATCGACAAAGTGCGCGCGCGCGCCGTGGACGGCGACGATCGAGGGAACATCGAGGCGGCTGCGCGCGCCCGTGAACGCCGAGATCCCGCCGCGCAGGATCGCGGCGGTGGCCTGTGAGGCCCAGAGCACTTCGTCGCGCAGGAGATAGCCCGCCGCCATACGAACGTCGATCCAGCGGATCGGCCGACCGCCCGGGTCGGTTTTCAAGATCATCGGCGTTCGATGCATGTTACGTCGTTCCCCGGTGCCGCCAAGGCGCTGCCGGGGCGCGGAACCCGGTCGAAGGGCCAGCCCCATACGTATCATGGCACACATCCGTCCCCCATGGGCCAACCGAGAGCCTCGCCGGGAACTATTACAGTCCCATGTGGCACCGCAACTACGCGGGCGCGCCGCCATAGTGGTCCTTCACGCGGATTGCCCAAGGGCGGCGACCGGGACCCGAGTCCTCCCCTAGTGGGCCACCGTTTGTCATTGTTCTGTCACATCCTCGTGACACTTTCTCAATCTGCTCGTCACATGACAGCGGTGCTGCAATACCATGACAGCTCTCACACCGCGGGGCCCACGCGAGCACGCTCGAACCAGCCACAAGACAGTCAACAGGAGTACAGGCATGCAGTGCGCCACATCCCGATTGGCCTTGGCGGCCCTGGCCGCGTTGACGCTATCGCCGCCGGCTCACGCGGCGCAGTTCGGCATCGGTGACGACACCGATCTGTCGATCTACGGCAGCCTCGAGCCCAAGCTCATCAACGAGACCGGTGCCGACGGCGACGACTCGTTGGAGCTCGACGACGAGGATTCCGCCCTGGGGGTACGCGTCGAGCATCGATTCCGCTCTGGCTATACCGCGTTCGGCCAGATCGAGGCCGAGTTCTCCAGCGACGCCGGCGACAACGGCAGTGGCGGCGCGTTCGACGAACAGGACAGCGCCTTCGCGGGCCTCGAAGGCGGCTTCGGCAAGATCCGCGCGGGCAATTTCGACAGCGTCTACGAGGACTTGATCATCGACGCGACCGAGGTCGCCGAGGACGCCGAGATCTCCGACGAGGCCTTTGCCAGCGAGGACAACCAGATCGCCTACTACAGCCCCTCGTTTGGCGGCTTTAGCTTCCGCTCGCAGGTTCGGATCCAGGGTGAGGACGAGATCCAGGCGAGCGGCGTGGCCGCCGACGAGGCGGACAATGAGGTCGGGCTCGCCGCCGCCGGCGGCTACACGGGCCGGCGGTTCGGGGTCTACGCCGGCTTCGACGATCGCGGTGCCGAGGTCAACAGCGGTCGAGCGGTCGACCAGACGACCTACGGCGTCGCCACCACGTTCGAGGTCGCGCGCGTCGAGCTAGCGGGCAAGCTCGCCATTCAGGAAAACCGCGACAACGACCCCGCCGGCGACCACACCACGTTCACGGCGGTGCGCGCGACCTACGACTATGGCCGCGGTGAGATCTATCCGGCCGTCCAGCAGGTGTCGCCGGACGACGGTGAGGCCCGCAGCGAATTCACCATCGGCGCCGATTACATGGTCTTCAGCCATCTCAAGCTCTGGTCGGAGCTCGGGCGCTTCGACCGCGACAACGACACCGGCGACAACTTCATGGTCGGCGCCATCCTGAGCTTCTGAAAGCCTCGCCGTACACACGGCCGGCTCCAGAGGCGGGGCCGGCCGCCGAACTGCCATCGGTCCTAGTGGGCCATGCGGGAAGTTCGTACATCCTCAGCGGTGCTGTCCGGCACCGGGGGCATGCTCGCCGCGGCATTGGCCGTGGTCGCCCAACACCTCGAGCACGCGGCAGTCGGGACCGCGTCCACCGTCACACTCGCCGATCATGCGGTCGAGCTCCGCGGCGAGCTGCTGCAAGGCCTCGATGCGCCGGCGCACGGCCTCGCGCTGGCGCCGGGCGACGGCATCGATCTCGCGGCAATCGGTCGCTCCGGCGTCGGCCAGCGCCAACACCTCGCGAATCCGGTGCAAGGGGAAACCGAAATCGCGGGCGTGGCGGATGAAATGCAGGCGCCGGCGCTCGGCCTCACCGTAGCGGCGCTGGCCGCCAGCGGTGCGCGCCGCCGGCGCGAGCAAACCCTCGCCCTCGTAATAGCGCAGCGTCTGTACGTGCAGCCCGGCCTCGTGCGCCAACGCGCCGATCGTCCAGCTGGCCTCGGTCATCACCTTGAACCTACAGAGACTGTAGGGATTAGGCTACGCCCTAAGACTTCAACGGGGAAGCGGGATGGCGGATTGCTGCGACGACGCCGCCCCGACGGGGCAGACGACACCACGCTATCGGCGCGTGCTGTTCGTGGTGATCGCCCTCAATCTCTCGATGTTCGCCATCGAGATGGGGGCCGGGCTCAAGGGCCAATCGCTCGCGCTGCAGGCGGACGCGCTCGACTTCCTCGGCGACGGGCTCACCTATGCGCTGAGCCTGGCCGTATTGGGGGCCGCTCTACGGGTCCGCGCAGCCGCCGCCTTGATCAAGGGGCTGTCGCTGGCGGCACTGGCCGTCTGGATCCTCGCCAGTGCGGTCTATCGCGTGTTCGTCCTGGATGAGCCCAGCGCGATGGTCATGGGGGCCGTGGGCGCGATGGCGCTGGCGACCAATGTCGTCAGCGCGTTGCTGTTGATGCGCTACCGCGACGGTGACGCCAACGTGCGCTCGGTCTGGCTGTGCAGCCGCAACGACGCCATCGGCAATCTCGCGGTGCTGGTGGCAGCCGGGCTGGTCGCGGGCACGGCCACTGCATGGCCCGACCTGCTGGTCGCGGCCGGCCTGGCGACGCTGTTTCTGCATTCGGCGAGCCGCATCATCGGCCAAGCATACCGCGAATGGCGCACCAGCGCCGCGGGGCCGGCGGCCACCACGGTGCGCTAGGGCCTGTTAACCCTTCCCCCGGTCACCGCGGCGTGGATGGCGCCGACGACGCAAAGGCTCACGCGCTCGGGAGTGCCCGCTCATGCAGCGACTAACCATCGGCCAAACCGCCAAGGCCGCCCAGGTAGGCGTGGAGACCATCCGCTTCTACGAGCGTGAGGGGCTCATCCCCGCACCGCAACGCACGGCCAACGGCTACCGCCAGTATCCGCGCGAGACCATCGCCCGGGTCGGCTTCATTCGGCGTGCCAAGGCGTTGGGCTTCTCGCTGGATGAGATCCGCCAGCTATTGGATCTAGCGCAGCCGGGCGGTGACCGCGCCCGCGTCAAGGCCATCGCGGCGGACAAGCTCGCCGAGGTCGACCGCCGCCTCACCGAGCTCGAGCGGATGCGCACGGCTCTGGCCGATCTGCACGATCAATGCTCGGGCGAAGGGCCCGTGGCCGGCTGCCCCATCATCGAGACCTTGCAGGGCGAGCCGAGCTCGCTCGACGAGTGAGGCCACCCGCTCTTTCCTCGGGAGGCGCTTTTGGGCCAAGGTCGTAGCGGCGTGTCACGCTCGCGCAACCGGGGTTTCTGGCGCACGCCCTGCCTTCATCCAGACAGAACGACGGACAGCGCAATCGATGAAATGGCTCATCCGACTACGCGACCGCCTGTTCCCGGGTATGCGCAAGCTGGCCGGAAAGGAGGCGGACCCGGAGTCCGAGATCGCGGTCTGCTTGCGCGATCACATCCGGCCCGCGCTCGAGACGGTGCGTGCCGAGTTGGACGAACAAGGCTTCGAGACGGAGCTCGAGGTCGGCGACGACGATTCGATCAAGCTCAAGGCGACCAACTTCAATGGGCTGCCGCTCGAATACACCGCCCGGGGCCATGTCTACAAAGAGGCCGTGGTGAACATGGCCTCGATGGCGGATAGCAGCCAGCTCCATCACTATCCCATGATCGAGATCGAATCGGGCGGCAAGAGCCGCGAGTACCCCCCCGGCCGGTGTCACTGCAAGGCCAGCGAGCACGCCGTTCGCAAGTACTACCGGGATTTCCTGATGCGCACACCCGAGGGCGATTGACCGCCAACCGCCGTTGAAGAGGCGGTTCGAAGGGCTGCCACGAGGGCCCTTCAAAAAAGCTCATCCCACCTTGAGAAATTTCCGTAAGTTCCTGTCGTACGGGGACAAAATCGGGTCGCATCGACCCTTGTGGGCAAGCGGTCCCGCCCCTATTGTGCGCATGCAATCCGGGAGGTGACGACGATGGCCGAGCGACTCCAAAACAGCTTTCTCCAGCGCTGCATGCAAGATTTCGTCGCCGGGGCGCCCTGGGTGCCCGAGGCGGGTGGGCCGACGGGCTATGCCCGGCCCCAGAGCCACGATTGGCGGGATTCGCCCACGCTCAAGCTCGCGCTCGACCTGGCCGACCGCTTCCGCCCCGACCACGCCGGGCGCGCGGCCCTGCGCATCGGCGCGGGCGACCCTGAGGCCCAAGCCCGAGCGGTGGTGGACGGGGCCGCGCTACCCGCCCTCGAGGCGGTCGCGGCCGAGCTCGAGCAACAGGGCTACCCGGTGGAGCTGTACCACGACACGGGCCAGGCCAAGCTGCGGGTGACCAACTACAATGGCTCGCACCTGATCTACGATGTCGAGGGCCACGTGAAATCGGAGCCGGTGGCGTCGCTGGCGGACGCCTATCAAGGCCGCAAGAAGCGCTTCGCGACCCTCCGGATCGACTCGTGGGGCCGCACCCGCTGGCGCCAGCCGGTCGCCTGCAGCCAGCGCGCGATCGAGCGGGACTGCCGCCACGAGATGCGCAAGGCGCTGCTTTGGTAGGCCTCGCCGGGCGGCCGAGGGCCGCGGGTCGACACCCGCGGCCCTACAAGGCCGTCCGAACGGCTCCCCGGACCGGACACGCGCCGCCGGCGCCGGGCCCTACCCTGGGCGGGCGAGCCCGCGTATGCTGGTGTGGCGACCGTGCCCGCCGCCCTTATGCAGCCGAACGACCTCGACCACGGTGAGGCCATCGACGCATTCGTCGATCGCTTCTACGAGCACGTGCTCGCCGATCCGTTGCTCGCACCCGTGTTCCTCGACGCGGCGCAAATCGAGCTCGACGCGCACCTGCCCCGGATCAAGGCGTTTTGGCGCAAGATGATCCTGGGCGAGGCGGGATACGCGCGCAACATGGTGGCCCGGCACGCCCGGGTCCATGCCCACACCCGCTTCACCCGCGCACATTTCGCGCGTTGGCTCGCCCTGTTCGAGGCCACCCTGGCCGCGCACTACGCCGGCCCCTATGCGCGGCATACGCGGACACTGGCGCGCACGATTGCGGCGAACCTCGAGCGCAATCTCGACCGCTACCCGCGGCCTAGGGACACGCGGGCCGATCGGCGGCCGGCGAACGCTCGGGCATCTTGTCCTTGTCCACCCGCGTGCCCTGCAGCGATCGCTCGCCCCGGGCCGCGGGGATGAGCGGTGGCACACACGGCGCACTTCGTTCGGCATAATGACCAGCTAGGAGGCCACTCGGGAGAGACCACCATGAGCGCGACCGACGACCTTCTGCGCAACAACGCCGCCTATGCCGAGGGCTTCGACGCCGGCGGCCTGGGCGCCCCGCCCGCCCGCCAAGTGGCGATCGTCGCCTGTATGGACGCCCGCCTCGACGTCTATCGGATGCTGGGCCTGCGAGAGGGCGAGGCCCACGTCATCCGTAATGCCGGGGGCGTGGTCACCGACGACGTCATCCGTTCGCTCATGATCTCGCAGCGCAAGCTGGGCACCCAGGAGATCGTGCTGATCCACCACACCCAATGCGGTATGACCAGCTTCTCCGAGGACGCCGAGAAGGCCGAAATCCTGGGCGAAACGGGGATTCGGCCCCCGTTCGCGCTCGAGGCCTTCGACGACCCGCACGACGACGTGCGCCAATCGATGCGGCGGATCCGTGCGAGCCCGTTCATCTCCCGCAAGGAAACCATCCGCGGCTTCGTCTACGATGTCGACTCGGGGCGTCTCGAGGAGGTGGAGCAGCCGGTTTGAAGGCGCACCGCGTCGCCGCCTGGCTCACCGCGGCGGCCCTGCTCGGCGCCTGCGGATCGCCGCAACTGCCCCGGTTGGGCCCCGACGCGACCATTCTGGCCTTCGGCGACAGCCTGACCCACGGCGTCGGCGCCTCGCCCGAGGCGAGCTACCCGGCAGTGCTCGCCAAGCGCCTCGAGCGCGAGGTGGTTCGCTCGGGCGAGCCCGGCGAGCTCGCCAGCGAGGGCCGGCAGCGGCTGCCGCGGGTGCTCGATCGGGTCGAGCCCGACCTCGTGCTGCTGTGTCACGGCGGCAACGACATCCTCGACGGTCGCGATCCCGCGGCGATCCGCGCCGATGTCGAGGCGATGGTACGCACCATCCAGGACCGCGGCATGGCCGTGGTGCTCATCGGTGTCCCGGCCAGGAGCCAGCTCGGCGGCACCGCCGAGCTCTACTACGAGGTGGCCGAGGCGACGGGTGTGCCCCTGGAGGCCACCGCGCTGGAGACCATCGTCGCCGACGCCTCGCTGAAATCCGACCCCGTGCATCCCAACGCCGCCGGCTACCGCAAGCTGGCCCAGGCCGTCCACCGGCTGCTCATCGATACCGGCGCCGTCGCCGAGCGGTCGTAGCCAATCGTCCGGCGTAGCGGCCCGGCGCGAGCCGCGGGCCAGGGGGATCGACCGCCGATGCAGCTGTTCTACTGCGATCATTTCGTGCTCGAGCTGCCCGAGGGCCACCGCTTCCCCATGAGCAAGTATCGGCGCCTGCGCGAGCGCAGCGAGGCGGCGGGCGGCTTTGCCCTGGCCGAGCCATCGCCGGTCGACGATGCCCAGCTGCTGGCCGTCCACACGCGCGACTACGTCGAGCGCGTCGTCGCCGGCCGACTCGATCGCCACGAGGTGCGCGCGCTCGGTTTCCCCTGGTCACACCGGCTCGTGGCGCGCTCGCGGCGCTCGGTGGGGGGCACGCTGGCCGCGGCCCGCGCCGCGCTCGCCGGCGGTGCCGCGGGCAATCTAGCGGGGGGCACCCATCATGCCCAGACCAACGCACCACAGGGCTACTGCGTGTTCAACGACTGCGCGGTCGCGGCGCGCACCTTACAGCACGAGGGCGCGATCGCGCGGGCGCTCGTGCTCGACACCGACGTCCACCAAGGCAACGGCACCGCGCAGATCTTCGCCGACGATCCGAGCGTGACCACCGTCTCGCTACACGGCGCACGCAATTTCCCCGCGCGCAAGGCGGCCGGCGATATCGATCGGCCACTGGCCGAGGGCACCGGGGATGCGGCCTATCTGGCCGCGCTCGACGAGGCTTGGCACGCCGGCTTGGCCCGGGGACGGCCCGACATCGTGTTCTACGTGGCGGGCGCCGATGCGTACGTGGATGACCGGCTGGGCCACCTCGCCCTGACCAAGCAGGGCCTGGCCGAGCGCGACGCGCGCGTGGTCGCCCACTGCCGCGCCGCCGGTCTGCCCGTGGCCGTCGTCATGGCCGGCGGCTACGCCCCCGAGGTCGACGACATCGTCGACATCCACCTCACCACCCTCGAGCAGGTCGCCACCCTGGCCGGCCGCCCCTTGCGGCCCGAGACGTTAGCGCCAGAGGAGTTCCTTTACGCGGGTGAAGAACCACGCCAATCTGCAGGAGCAGATTGGGACTGCGCGCAGCGCAGGCCCCGCTAGGGGCGAGGCGCAGGGACGCGCCGAGCAATGAACACGAATGGACACGAATAGATTGCGGGCGTTTCAAAGGTTGCTGGAGCGTGGCTGAGACGAGGGCGCTGCATTCAACTGCTGTCTTGAACCACAAAAAATAATTCGTGTCCATTCGTGTTCATTCGTGGTTCTCCCGAGCCGTCGCTAGCACCGTGGTGAATCAGGGCGCAGTCGTGCGGCAGGGTGAGGTGGACGGCGAGGGGCAGGTGATCGGAGGGGCCGCCGGCGAGGACTTCCATGCGCTCGACGCACAGATCGGGGCTGGTGAGGATGTGATCGAAGTTGCGCCGCGGGCGCCACGCGGGCCAGGTGTTGAGCCGGTCGGTGGGCTCGTCCAGGCACGTCCGCGCGAAGAAGCGCCGCATCTCGGGGGCATCGTCGGGCGCGTTGAAGTCCCCCATGACGACCACGTGCCGCGCATCGGCGATACGCTCGGCGACGTAGTCGAGCTGGCGCCGCCGGGTCATGCGGCCGAGGGCGAGGTGGACGATGATGACGACCAGGCGATCGGAACCCGTGCCGAACTCGAGCTGGAGGGCGCCCCGCCCGGGCACCAGCCCCGGTAGCGCGAGCCGGCGCGTGCGATCGGGGCACCAACGGGCCAGGGCGCCGATGCTGTGCTGGGCGAAGCGCCCCAAGCGCCGGTTGGTGCGCTCACCCCACCAGGTATAGCCGGCACGGCGGGCGAGGTATTCGGTCTGTCCGATGAAGCGGGTGCGGCGGCTGCCGGCGTCGGCCTCCTGGATGGCGACCAAGTCGTAGCCGCGGATCTGGTCGGCAACGCAGGCCAGGGTGCGCAGGCGCTGATCGTGCGGCAGCACGTGCTTCCAGCCGCCGGTGAGGTAGTGGCGGAAGCGCGATGTCTCGATGCCGACCTGGATGTTGTAGGAGAGCAGGCACAGGCGCTGCCCGGCAGCCGCGCCCGCGGGGCTGTCAGTCGCTGCCGTCACGGATCGCCGCGACACGCTCGTCGAGGATCTCGATCATGTTGTCGAAGCTGCCCGCGTCGCCGGCGGAGATGAGATAGCGCCCATCGACGACCACCGAGGGCGTGCCCCTGATCCCGTAGGCGGATTGCAGGCGCTTGGCGCGCTTGATGCGCGTGTTCACGGCGAACGAATTCATCGTCTCCACGAACTTGTCGCCGTCGATGCCGAGCTCGTCGACGAACGCGCCGATGGCCTCCGCCGATTGGAGGTTGCGGCCTTCGTCGTGGATGGCCTCGAACATGGGGCGATGGAAGCGCTCGAGCACGCCCATGACCTTCGCAGCATAGAACGCACGCGCATGGACCTCCCAGCCAGGGCGGAAGATCGCGGGCACGTGGGTGAAGGTCACGCCCTCGGGGAGGTTCTCCTTCCAGTCGGCGATGTGACGACGGAAGTTGTCGCAGTGGGGGCATCCGTACCAGAAGAACTCGCGCACCTCGATGGTGTCGGGATCATCGCCCGGTTTTGGTCCCTCCAGTGTCTGATAGCGCTCGGCAGCGAACGCCGCTGCACTGCTCAACAAGACGGTGAGCAAGAGGCCGAAAACCGCTGCGACGGAGCCAACACGCTGCATATCGATTGCCCTCAGTCGGTGCCGGTGGCTTCAGTTGAGCCCCGCCATGTACTCCGAGACCGCCTCGATCTCGGCATCGGTGAGATCGCTGGCGATCGAGCGCATCATGGCATTGGCATCGTTGGCGCGCTCGCCCGAGCGGAAGTATTTGAGCTGCTGTTCCAGATAGCTACGCCACTGACCGCCGACGACCGGATAATCGGCGGCGGGGTTGCCCTTGCCGCTGGGGCCGTGGCAGGCCACGCAAGCGGTGACGTCTTTGTGCGGGATCCCACCGAGGTAGATCTGGCGCCCGCGTTCGACGAGGTCCTCGTCGGATGCGCCCATCACCTTGTACGGCTGCTGGCTGTAGTAGGCAGCGATATCGCGCATGTCCTGCTTACTCAGGTTTGCGACCATGCCCGTCATCTGGGCATTCTGGCGCTCGTCGCCCGCCTTGAAATCGCGCAGCTGCTGATACAGGTAGCCCGCGTGCTGGCCCGCGATGTTGGGCCATTGGGCCTGCGGGCTGTTGCCCTTGGGCCCATGGCACGCGGCGCACTTTTGCGCCTTCTGGCTACCCGCTTCGGGGTCGCCGCCGTGCAGCAAGGGCTTCGCGTCGCCGGCGGACGCACCCTCGGCGCCCGTGTCGTTGTCGGCGGCCATGACGCCAGGGAACGCCATCAGGGCCCATACCGCGATTGCCGTTGCTGCCTTCTTCATCGTCGCCAAACTCCTTACAATAGCGCCCCGGCCTGGCGCTCGTGCAGCCCAAGCGCGAGGGATGGACTATACCAGAGTGTCCCGGCCGTTCAATTACGCGCCCACGGAGTCGCCATGGCCGAAGTCGCCGATCGCTATGCACGTGCCGCGTTCGGCGGCAGCATCGCCCACCTCGAGCAGTTGCCGCCCGACAACGGCCGCGAGGTCGCTTTCGCCGGGCGCTCCAATGCCGGCAAGTCGAGCGTGCTCAACGCCATCACGGGGCGCAAGAACCTCGCCTACACATCGAAGACGCCGGGGCGGACCCAGCTCATCAATCGCTTCGATCTCGGGCCCGAGCAGCGCCTCATCGACCTGCCCGGCTACGGCTACGCCAAGGTGCCCGAGGCGACGCGGCGCAACTGGGAGCGCTTGCTCGGCGATTATCTCCGGCAACGCCGAGCGCTGACGGGCGTCGTCGTCGTGCTCGATGCGCGCCGCGGCGTCACCGAGCTCGACTGGCGGCTGCTCGAGCTACTGGGGCCGCGCTCGCTGGCCGTGCACGCCGTGCTGACGAAGGCGGACAAGCTCAAGCGGGGCCCCGCCAAGCAGGCGTTGGCGCACGCCCATTCGGCGCTCGAATCGGGCGGCGTCGAGGCCACACTGCAGCTTTTTTCGGCGACCCAGCCCGATGGGATTAGCGACTTGCACTCGGTGCTCGACGACTGGCTCGGCTTCGCCGGCGCCACCGAGTAGGCGCATGGGCGCTCCCCGGCGGGCTCACACGCGGGGCCCGATCGCGCGGATGCCCCTGGCGAGCAAGGCCACGCACGCGAACAATCCAGCGGACCACCCCCAAAGTCGTCATGCAGGCGGATCCGTCCGTCGCGATCGAACAGCTCTGCTGGCGCACGCCGCGAGCGTGCGATGTTGCCCGCCCACCATGGCCGGGTCCCGGCGCGGCGTTTTGGCACGGCCTGTGCGAGGGTAATGGCCGCTTGCCCCGTCAGGGCGAGCGACACCGCCCATGCCACCGGAGACAACGCCCGTGCCCCAACCGCTCGACGACGCCACAGAGCGGCTCGCGCTCGCCGGATCGCTCGTCGCGACCGTGGACCGCCATGGACGGGTCATCGACTGCGAGCCGGGTGCGACGACCGCGACCGTTAGCGGGCTCGCTCAGGACGCGCCCGAGACCGCGCCGCGCCCCGTGCACCCCCAAGGCCGAGCGGGGCCTAGCGACTCCACGGGGCGCACGGCCCCCGAGCTGAGCCCGGCCGACACCCAGGCTCGGCTCGGCCAGATCGCCGCCTCGCTCCCCGCCGCGCTGTATCAATTCCGCCACGAGCCTGATGGGACGCACCGCTTCACCTATATCAGCGAGGGCTTGTGGCGCTTGGGCGGCTTTGCCCGCGACACCGAGCTGCAGGACTTCGCGACGTTCGTGGCCTACGTGGCGGATGACGACCGGGGCGACTTGGTGGCGGCGATTGAACGCTCCGAGCGCACGCTCGAGCCGCTCCAGCACGAATTCCGGCTCCAGACACCGGGCGGGACGATCTGGGTGGAGGCGCGCTCGGTGCCGACGGAGCTCGGCGACGGCAGTGTCGTGTGCAACGGTGTACTGGTCGACGTCACCCAGCGCCGCGAGGCCCAAGCGGCGACCCAGCGGCTCAATGCCATCCTCGAGACCACCCCCGACCTGGTGGTGCTGACCGACACGGACGGCTATATCCAATACCTGAACCGGGGTGGCTATCGGCTGCTCGGCTTCGACGAGGCCGATGCCCTCGGCGGGCGCCTCTTCCTCGATTTCGTGACCGCGGGGGACGCCGCCCGCGCGCGCGAGGAGATCGTGCCACTGGCCATGCGCCACGGGACCTGTTCGCGCGAGGTCACGCTGGTCGCGCGCGACGGCACGCAGATCCCCGTGTCGCAGACGACGCTGTGCCACCGCGACGCCAAGGGCAGAACGACCCATTTCTCGGCGATCCTGCGCGACCTCAGTGGCCGCGTCTCGGCCGAGCGCGAGCTCGCCGAGCGCGAGCGCCGTTTCCGTGAGCTCTACAACAGTACGCCCGTGATGCTGCACGAGACCGATCGCAACGGCCGTATCACGGCCGTCAGCGACCACTGGCTCGAGCAGCTCGGTTACGAGCGGGCACAGGTGTTGGCTCACGACTCGGGCAACTTCTTCACCAGCGACTCGCGGCGGCGACTCCGCGATGAGGTACGACCGCAGTTCTGGCGCGACGGACGCATCCGCAGTGTCCCGCTGGAGATCGTACGCAGCGACGGCACCACCCTGGACGTACTGCTGTCGGCCGACATGGACGAGGACGCGGTCGACGAGACCGAGCGCTGTCGCGTGGTCATGATCGATGTAACCCAGCAGCGCCGCGCCGAGGCGGGTTACCGCGAGCTCT
>CAYTWS010000006.1:0-15860 GCA_964442145.1 uncultured Ectothiorhodospiraceae bacterium
GGGCGCGAGCGGGGCTATCTGCTGGAGCCGGCCCCCATCGACGGCGCCACCGCCGACGACGAGCCCTCCACCCCGGGCAACGGCGCCGCGACACCCGCGTGACCACGCCCGCGGGGACGTTCCCGGCGGACAGCCTCCTAGAGCGCGGCCGCCCGGCGCGCCTTTTTTGAACACTCAGTCAACAAAACCTCCAAGCGCCGATCCAACGCTGCTACCCTGGTCAACCAGGCGCGGCAGCGGTCCTGGCCGTGCACGCCAACGGTCGATTGCCGCCTGCGTTGTACCCACGCCCGGCTAGCCGCTGCACCGGGCCATCAGCCGAACAGGAGTCTCCTCGCATGACCGATCACGACTTCGACACGACCGTGGACTACGTCATCGTCGGCGCGGGTTCCGCCGGTTGCGTGCTCGCCGACCGTTTGAGCGCCGAGGAGGGCAATCAAGTACTCGTGCTCGAATTCGGCGGCAAGGACAACTCGATCTACGTCCAGATGCCGACGGCGTTCTCCATCCCGCTGAACAAGCCCCGCTTCGACTGGGAGTACTACACCGAGCCCGAGCCGGGGCTGGCCGGCCGTAGCATCCACCAGGCGCGCGGCAAGGTCCTTGGCGGGTCCTCGTCGATCAACGGCATGGCATACGTACGCGGCTGTGCCGGCGATTTCGAGGAGTGGGTCGAGCACGGCGCCGACGGCTGGGGCTACGCCGACGTCGTGCCCTATTTCAAGCGCGCCGAGGACTACATCTTCGGCGAGGACCAGTACCGCGGCGTGGGCGGGCCGCTGGGCGTCTCCAACGGCAACAACATGCAGAACCCCCTGTACCGCGCGTTCATCGAGGCGGGCAAACAGGCCGGCTACGGCGAGACGGCCGACTACAACGGCTATCGCCAGGAGGGCTTCTGCCGCATGGACATGACCGTGCGCAACGGTGTGCGCAGCTCCACGGCGAACTGCTACCTCAAGCCCGCGATGAAGCGCGACAATCTGCGCGTCGAGATGCACGCGCTCACCCGGCGCGTGATCATGGACGGCAAACAGGCGGTCGGCGTGGAGTACGTCCAGAACGGCAAGACCTATCGGGTCAAGGCGCGCCGCGAGGTCATCCTCTCGGCGAGCGCGTTCAACTCGCCCAAGCTGCTCATGCTCTCGGGCATCGGCCCGGCCGAGCACCTGCGCGAGCACGGCATCGAGGTCGTCCACGACCTGCCCGGCGTCGGCCAGAACCTGCAGGACCACCTCGAGGTCTGGGTCCAGTACAGCTGCACCCAGAAGATCACCCTCAACGGTTGGCTCAACCCGCTGGCCCAGGCCTGGATCGGCCTGCGCTGGCTGCTGTTCAAGCGCGGCCTCGGCGCCAGCAACCACTTCGAGTCGAACGGCTATATCCGCAGCCGGGCGGGCCGCGCGTCCCCGGATCTGCAGTACCACTTCCTCGCCGGCGCGATCGCCTACGACGGCTCGAGCGCGGCCGAGGGCCACGGCTTCCAGGCCCACCTCGGCGCCAACAAGCCCCAAAGCCGCGGCTGGGTGCGCCTCAAGTCGGCCGATCCCAGCGCGGCCCCGGAGATGAAGTTCAACTACCTGCAGACCGAGGCGGACAAGCAGGCCTATCGCAACGGCATCCGCCTGACGCGCGAGATCTTCGCGCAGCCCGCGTTCGATCCCTACCGGGGCGACGAGCTCGCGCCGGGCAAGGATGTCCAGACCGACGACGAGATCGACGATTACGTCGCGCGCGAGTCCGAGACCGCCTACCACCCCTGCGGCACTTGCCGTATGGGCACGGGCCCCGATGCGGTGGTCGATCCCGAGTGCCGGGTCTACGGTGTGTCGAACCTGCGCGTGGTGGACTCGTCGATCATGCCCACGGTCACCAACGGCAACATCAACGCGCCCACGATCATGATCGGCGAGAAGGGCGCCGACCACATCCTCGGGCGCGGTCTCCTACCGCCGTCGGATGCGCCCGTGTTCCGCCCGGCCGACTGGCAGAACAGCCAGCGCGAGGGCTCGCCCGAGCGCCCCATGGCATCGTGAGGGACAGGCCAGGGACGGCCCGCGCGCGGCGCCGTCGGGCCTCCGGAGACCGGCTTGCCAATCGCACCGCGCTATCGCTGGAACGCTGTCCTGTTTGCCGCCGTCTGGATCGGGCTCGGCTGCGCGACCGTGCTGGTCGCGCCGATGGCACACAGCGGCGCGGCGGCCGACATGGCGCTGGGCTGGGTTGGCCAGACCTCGGGCGCCGTCGTGCTGGCCGTGCCGGCGCTGTCGCTCGGGATGGGCGGATTCGGGCTTGCGCCGAGACCACGTTACTGGCTGCTCGTGTTCGGCCTGCTCGCCTTGCTCGCGCCGCTGCACGCCGGGTTCGTCGCCTATGCCGTCGCAACCACCCGCGAGACCGCGACAGGCCTGCTGGTTGTCAGCGCCACGTTCGCCTGGCCGGGTGTGGCCAACCTGGCCGGCATGCTCGTCTATGAGCGTTTCGTCGCCGGGGCGACCCCGGCGGATTGAGCGGCTCGACAGCGAGCCGACGCCGCCGGGACTGCCGTACTCCGTCCGGGGCTCACGCGAGGCGGGGCGAGGTCTCCGGGGCACCCGCACACCGCCCCCGCAGATGGTGCTCGACAAGGCCACCCGCCCGTGGCCGGACCGGGCCTGGTGACGCCGTCGGTTACGCCCGTCCCCTGTCGGCACGACGAGCTCGATCACCAGCGCGCGGGCCCCGAGCGCCCCACGGCTACCCAGGGAGCCGTGTGCCCGACGAGGGTAGCGTGACTGCTCGAGCGATCGGCGCACGCTCACCTGCTGTGTCGATGGGGCCGTTCGCCTTGCGCGGGCGTGCGACGCGCTCGCGCGGTGATACCGGCATGGGTGCGATGGCGTACATACACCGCAGCCGGGCTCGGGCATGATAGCCGGATCCGGCGCCAACCGCGCGCGGGCCTCGCCGTCCCCTGTTGGCGCCCCCACCGCAGCCCCGCGATGGGGCAGGAACCTCTCATGGATGCACCAGCGAACGCTATCGACGTGACGACCGAGCCCGTCACGCTACGGCGCGTGTTGCGAAGCTACCGCGGCCCGCGAGTCGCCCGTAGCGTGATCGAGATCGCGATCACGGGGATCCCTTTGGCCGCCCTCTGGGCGCTCACTTGGGCGAGCTTGCAGGCGGGCTATTGGCTGGGGCTCGTCCTGGTCATACCGGCAGCCGCGTTCCTCGTGCGCTTGTTCATGATCCAGCACGACTGCGGCCATGGCTCGTTCTTCCACTCGCGCCGCACGAACGACTGGGTCGGGCGGATCATCGGTGCCATCACGCTAACGCCCTACAGTTTCTGGCGCCACGCCCACGCGATCCACCACAAGACCCACGGCAACCTCGACCGCCCGCGGGTGGGGGGCGTCGACACCCTCACCGTGGCGGAGTTCCACCGCCTGTCGACCCTGCAGCGACTGCGCTACCGCTTCTATCGCCACCCCTTGGTGCTGTTCGTCTTCGGGCCCGCCTATATCTTCGTCATCGACCAGCGGTTGCCCATCGGCTTCATGCGCGCCGGCTGGATGCCCTGGGTGTCCACGATGGGCACGAACGTCGCGGCGGTCGCGCTCTACGGCGGTCTGGCGTGGCTCGTGGGATGGTCCACGTTCCTGCTCATCCAGGCGCCAATCACGCTGCTGGCGGCCTCGATCGGTGTCTGGTTGTTCTACGTCCAGCACCAGTTCGAGGACACCTACTGGGAGCGCGAGGCCGAATGGCGCTTCAACGACGCCGGACTCCACGGGAGCTCGTACTACGTGCTGCCGGGCCTTCTTCGCTGGTTCAGCGCCAATATCGGTGTGCACCACGTGCACCACCTTTGCTGCACGATCCCGTCGTACCGTCTGCCGGAGGTCCTGCGCGACTATCCTGAGCTCACCGACGTCAGCCGCATCACGCTGCGCCAGAGCCTGGCAGCGACCCGTCTCGCGCTCTGGGACGAGGACAAGCGGCGCTTGGTCTCGTTCCGCGAGGCCAATGCCACCCTCTGAGTGCGGCGCGGGGATCGGGGCGATGTGTCTGGCGCCACCGGCGCGGGACGGCCTCGTTCACCGTAGCGCATCCCGCTTTTTGTGTAGCTGCGTAACACGACGGGCCACCGGGGCCCCGCCGGCCTACCTCGCGGCCGGCAGACGGCGCCCCGCCGCCCCTCGAGTCGCGCCGGGCAGCGCTCGCGCTTCCGTGTTTGTTACGAACGGGAACAAACGCTCGGCCCGACTTCGTTACCCAACGTAACGAATCGATCCGGTCCAACCAGTATCGACATCGTAACTATCTGATAAAAGCCGTCTCTTCATATTGGCACGGTTTTCGCTATAAGCCGGGAGATCGGTCGCGTGTCGCATGCGCGGCCACCGACGAATCCCAAGACCCTGGGAGGAGAGCTTATGACCGACTACGACGACGGCTCGGACAACAAGGACAACGGCCAGGGCCTGACCCGCCGCGACTTCCTCAAGGCCACGACGACCTCTGCGGTGGTGGCGGGCACGGCCCCGACGTTCTTCTTTCGCAACGCCTGGGCCCAAGAGGCGCTAGGCAGCTTCCCCGTCAAGGGCAAGACCGCCACCTTCGGGTTCAACGTGCCGCAAACCGGGGCGTACGCCGATGAGGGCGCCGACGAGCTGCGCGCCTACAAGCTGGCCGTCAAGCACCTCAACAACGGCGGCGGCATGCTCGAGACCCTGAGCCCGCTCGCACTCAACGGCCAAGGGGTGCTGGGCAAGAAGATCGACTTCGTCACGGGCGATACCCAGACCGATCCGGACGCGGCACGCACCAGCGCGCGGCGCATGATCGAGCGCGACAACGTGATCATGTTCTCCGGCGGCTCCTCCAGCGCGACCGCCATCGCCCAGCAGTACCTCTCCCAGGAGCTCAGCGTGCAGTTCATGTGCGGGCTGACGCACTCGAACGACACCACGGGCAAGGACCGGCGGCGCTACGGCTTCCGCCACTTCTTCAATGCCTACATGACGGGCAAGGCCTTGGCGCCTGTGCTCGCCAAGGACTATGGCAGCGATCGCCGGGCATTCCACCTGACCGCCGACTACACCTGGGGCCACACCCAGTACAACTCGATGAAGGAATTCACCGAGGCCGAGGGCTGGACGACCGTCAACAACATCATGACGCCGCTGGGCTCGTCGGACTTCTCGCAGTTCCTCACGGCCGCGCTCAACTCGGACGCCGACGTCCTGGTGCTCAACCACTACGGCCAGGACATGGTGAACTCGCTCACCCAGGCGGTGCAGTTCGGCATGAAGGAGGCGGAGAAGAACGGCAAGCAGATGCAGATCGTCGTGCCGCTCTACAGCCGCCTCATGGCCCAGGGCGCGGGCGCCGAGAACATCCAGGGCGTCTACGGCACCACGGCCTGGAACTGGACCCAGGACGACGCGGGCTCGAACGCATTCACCAAGGCGTTCGAGGCCGAGTACGGCTTCCCGCCGTCGCAGGCGGCGCACACGTGCTACGTGCAAACGCTGCAATACGCCGACGCCTGCGAGCGTGCCGGTACGTTCTATCCCCCCGAGGTGATCAAGACCCTCGAGGACCACGAGTTCGACGGCGGCGGTACCGGCCCGTCTTTCTACCGCAAGGGCGATCACCAGTGCTTCAAGGACATGCTGGTCGTCCAGGGCAAGAGCCCCGGCGAGAAGGACAGCGAGTTCGACCTGCTCAACGTGGTCGAGACGGTGCCGCGCGATCGCGTGGTCTACCCGGCCGACCACTTCCCGGGCGAGCTCGGCCCCTACAAGCCGGCGTAACCGGCTCCTCGAACGCAGCGGCCCCGCGACGCCGGGGCCGCTGCTAGCGTTGTGACGTAATCCGCTGGCCGGCTCGGGCGTCCCGGGCCGGCCCATCCTGCTCGCGGGAGGCGACCATGTCCGTCAACGCGGTGTTCATGCAGGTCCTCACGGGCTTCCAGCTCGGAGCGATCTACATGCTGATCGGCCTCGGCTTGACGCTGATCTTCGGCACGCTCGGCGTCGTCAACTTCGCCCACGGGGCGTTGTACATGCTCGGGGCCTACGCCGCGGTGACGCTGGCCCCCCAGGTCGGCTTCGAGCTCACCATCGTGCTCGTGCCGTTGCTGCTGTTCGCGTTCGGCCTGGGCCTGGAGCGCGGGCTCATCCAGCGCTTCTACGACCGCCCGCACACCGACCAGATCATCTTGACCTTCGGGGTCGCGCTCGTGATCCAGGAGCTGTTGAAGTGGATCTTCGGCGCCACTTCCCTGCCGTTCCCGACACCCGACTGGGGCAACGGGGTCGTGCACATGCACGAGTACGTGCCCTTCCTCGAGGGCTTCGTGGTCTACCCGAAGTGGCGCCTGATCCTGACGCTGGTGTCGCTGGGCACCGTGGCCGCACTGTTCCTGCTGCTGCGGTTTACGCGCTTCGGCCTGATCGTGCGCGCGGGCATGCGCGACGCGGAGATCCTGCGCTTCCTCGGGATCAACATCCAGCGCCGCTTCGCGATCGTGTTCGGTCTGGGTGCGGCGATCGCCGGTATCGCGGGCACCTTCGGCGGCCCCGTCTCGAGCGTCTATCCGGAGGTGGGCATGGCCTATCTGGTGCCGTCGTTCCTGGTCGTCGTCATCGGCGGTATGGGCTCGGTCGCCGGGGCCGTGCTCGCGGCCATCCTGCTCGGCATGGCGCTTAGCTTCTCCGCCGAGTATTCGGCGATCCAGCAGATCAGCGTCTATCTGGTCGCGGTCGTGGTGCTGTTGTTGCGGCCGCGCGGTCTCCTGGGCCAGAAGGGGGTACTCGAATGAGTCCGATCACCGCCGCGCAGACACGCGACTGGGTGCCCGTCGGCCTGGTCGCGCTCATCGCGCTGACCCTGCCTTTTTGGTTCCCCTTGATCGGGGGCTACGAGGGGCTCGATACCAAGATCATGATCTGGGCGCTGTTCGCGCTCGGCTTCGACCTGCTACTGGGCTACACCGGGTATCTGTCGTTCGGTCACGCGGCCTTCTTCGGCGTCTCCGCCTACGCCACCGGGTTGATGCTGCTGCACGTGACCTCCGACATCATCCCGGCGATGCTCGTGGCCGTGGCGGTGACGATCCTGCTCGCGCTCGCGATCGGCTTCATGATCCTGCGCCGCACCGGCATCTATTTCGCGATCCTGACACTGGCGTTCGCCGAGATGCTGTATCGCGCCGCGCTGTCGATCTTCTCCGGCTTCACCGGCGGCGACAACGGGCTCACCGGCATACCGACACCAACCCTGCTGGGTGAGCCCATGCACGGGCTCAAGATCTACTACCTGGCCGCCGCCTTCGTGATCGTCGGCTTCTACATCGCCCGGCGTATCACGCGCTCGCCGTTCGGTATCATGATGCGCGCGATCAAGTCGAATCAGCAGCGCCTGCAGTACACCGGTATCAACGTGGCCGGCTACAAGCTCTGCACATTCGTCATCAGTGCGATCTACGGCGGCATCGCCGGCTCGTTGATGGTGATCTACGAGCCCTACGTCGCCACGATCTTCCTGCACTGGTCGACCTCGGGTGAGGTCGTGATCATGTCGGTGATCGGCGGAGTGGGCACCTTGTTCGGCCCCATGATCGGTGCCGGGTTCATGATGTATTTCGAGAACGTCGCATCGGCGGCGATCGGCGAGCAGTGGCTGCTCATCCTGGGCGTGATCTTCGTCGTGGTGGTCGTATTCCTGCCGGGCGGCGTCGTCGAGGGCTACCATCGCCTGCGCCGCCGGCTCGTCGCGCGCGGCGGCACCGCGGAGTCCGCGGGCGACGCCCGCAGCAGCGCCCACTCCGACGCATCGACCCACGAGAGGGACTGACGCGATGGCACTGCTCGAGATAGCCGACGTATCGGTCCAATTCGGCGGGGTCCAGGCGCTCGAGGACGTCTCGATGTCGGTCGAGCAGGGCTCGATCCATTGCATCATCGGACCCAACGGCGCCGGCAAATCGACGCTGGTCAATGTCATGACGGGGCGCCTGGCACCGAATCACGGCGACGTGCGCTTCAACGGAACCTCGGTGATCGGCTCGCGCCCCTTCGACATCAACCAGCTCGGGATCGCGCGGGTGTTCCAGACGCCGGCGATCTTCCCGGAGCTGTCGCTGATCGACAATGTCACGGTGGCCGGGCTCGCCAAGCGCGACGGCCGGTTCGCGCTCAATATATGGCAACAGCCGCGGGACATGAAGTCGGTGACCGACAAGGCCCACAGCCACCTGGAAGAAGTGGGCCTCGGCGACAAGCCCGACATGACCGCACAGAATCTCTCGCGCGGCGATAAGCGCCGCCTCGAGCTCGCCATCTGCCTCGCCAGCGAGCCACGCCTGCTGTTGCTCGACGAGCCCACCGCAGGGATGTCGCGTCACGAGACCGAGGCCACCATCGAGCTCCTCAAGTCAATCACGGCCCATGGGGTAACCAAAGTGGTCATCGAGCACGACATGCACCTGGTCTTCTCGGTCGCCGACCGCCTGTCCGTGCTGCACCAGGGGCGGATCATCGCCGACGGCGCACCCGAGACGGTGCGCGGCGACGAGCGCGTGGTCGAGGCCTATCTGGGAGGGGTTGAGCAGTGAGCGCCACAGCAGCGAGCCAACAGACGAGCCGCGGGCATGCCTACCTGACGTGCCGCGACATGCACGCCTACTACGGCGAGAGCTACATCGTCCAAGGCGTGTCCCTCGAGGTCCAGCAAAGCGAGATCATGGCCCTGCTGGGGCGCAACGGCGCCGGCAAGACCTCGATCCTGCGCACGATCGCGCGTGCCAAGCAGCCCGCGCTCCATCGCGGCGAGATCCACCTGGGCGACACCGCGCTGCATGCGCTGCGCGACTGGCAAGCAGCGCGCGCGGGCGTGGGCCTGGTCCCCGAGGATCGCCGCATCATCCCGGGTGTGACCGTCGAGGAGAACCTGATCCTGGCGCAGGTGGCACCCAGCCAGGGCTGGCCGATCGAGCGCATCTTCGAGCGCTTCCCGCGCTTGGCCGAGCGCCGGCGCCAGGAGGCGACGACGCTGTCCGGCGGCGAGCAGCAGATGCTCGCGATCGCGCGCATGCTTGCGCGCGATGTGCGCCTGGTGCTCCTGGACGAGCCCTACGAGGGGCTCGCACCGCAGATCGTCAGCGAGATCGAGTCGATCGTCGCCGAGATCCGCGAGCTGGGCATCACCACGATCATCGTCGAGCAGAATGCGCTCGCCGCCCTCGAGCTCGCCGACCGTGCGGTCATCATGGACATGGGCCAAGTCGTCTACACCGGGAGTGCGCGCGAGGTGCTCGACGACCGCGAGCTGCGCGAGACCTATCTCGCCATCTGACACGCGCGCGGGGGCCGCCGCCAGTGTTACGCCCGGTAACACACCGTGCTACATTCGGCCGCATGGACTCCGGCTCCGACAACGGTCCGCGCCTGGATAGCGTCATCTTGCTACTCGCGCTGGCGCTGTTCCTGTTCGCCTCTCCTTTCACGTGGTGGTGGGCGGGCGCGGGCTGGCCATGGTACGCCCCGTTCGTCCTCTGGGCCGCGCTGATCGCGGCGGTGGGCCTGTATCAGCGGCTCGAGCGGGGCCATGACGTTTGAGCTGTGGCAGCTCTTCGGCGCGGGGGTCGCCTACCTCGCGCTGTTGTTCCTGGTCGCCTGGCTGGCCGAGCACGGCTTCGTCCCCGAGCGCCTCGCGCGCCACCCACTGACGATCACCCTGTCGCTCGGCGTCTACGCCACCTCGTGGACCTATTACGGCAGCGTCGGCTTCGCCCACAGCGCCGGCTACAATTTCCTCACGATCTACCTGGGCGTGACGATCGCTTTCCTGCTCGCACCGGTGCTGTTGATGCCGGTGCTGCGTCTGGTCCGTGAGTACCAGCTGACCTCGATCGCCGACCTGTTCGCATTCCGCTTCCCGAGCCCGCTGACCGGGTTGCTCGTCACGCTGTTCATGCTCGTGGGGATCCTCCCCTATATCGCGCTCCAGATTCAGGCATTCACCGAATCGATGGAGGTGCTGACCAACCGCACGGCGCCGACGGTGGTCGCGTTCGCGTTTTGCGCGACCTTGATCGTCTTCGCGATCCTCTTCGGCGCCCGCCACGTCACCCCGCGCGAGAAGCACAGCGGCCTCGTCGTCGCCATTGCATTCGAGTCGGCGGTCAAGCTCGTCGCGCTGCTCGCGGTGGGCGCATTCGCTGTCTGGGGCGTATTCGGCGGCCTGGGCGAGCTCCAGCAGTGGAGCGCGCGCCACCCCGAGGCCGTGCGCGCGCTCTACACCCCGGTCGAGTCGGGGCCGTGGCTGACGCTGCTGGTACTCGCGTTCTCGGCGGCGTTCCTGCTGCCGCGGCAGTTCCATATGGCGTTCACGGAGAATCCGAACCCGGCGGGACTGCGCAGCGCGAGCTGGCTGTTCCCGCTGTATCTGCTGCTGCTGAATCTGCCCATCGTGCCCATCCTCTGGGCCGGGCAGGCACTGGGGACCAACACCGAGCCGGATTTCTTCGTCCTGGGCATCACGCTCGGCGAGGGCCACGGCCTGTTGCCGCTGGCGACGTTCATCGGCGGTATCTCGGCCTCCAGCGCCATGATGATCGTGACCACGCTGGCGCTGGCGTCGATGGCGCTCAACCACTGCATCCTGCCGCTGCGCTTCATGCGGCGCCGCCCCCAGACGCATCTGTATCTCTGGGTGCTCTGGGGCAAGCGTGCCTTGATCGCGTTGGTGATCGCCGCCGGCTACGGCTTCTACCGCATCATCGAGCACAACCAGGGGCTGGCTCAGCTGGGGCTGATCTCGTTTGTCGCCGTGACCCAGCTGTTGCCCGGCATGGTAGGGGTGTTGTTCTGGCGCCGCGCGACCGTGACGGGCTTCCTGGCGGGCCTGGTCGGCGGTGCGGGGGTCTGGTTCGGGCTGCTGATCCTACCGCTGTTGGGCAACGCCGGCGCGCTGGCCGGCGGCACCGACTTGGTCGCCTTGCTCGCACCGGGCGAGACCAATCTGTGGACGGCGTCGACCTTTTGGTCGCTGACCGTCAACACCGCCCTGTTCGCGGGGGGATCGCTGGCGCGGCGCCCCGGTGAGGCCGAGATCCAGGCGGCGCAGGCCTGCGCCGATCAGCGCCTGATGCCGCTCGCCGGCCGGGTGGAGGCGTCGTCGCCGGACGACTTCGAGGACCAGCTCGCGCGCTTGATCGGCCCCGACGCCGCGGGCACCGAGGTGGGCAAGGCACTGTCCGAGCTCGAGATGACGCGCGGCGAGCGCCGCCCCACCGAGCTGCGCTTGTTACGCGAGCGCATCCACCGCAACCTCTCCGGCCTCGTCGGCCCCGGCTTGGCCCAGCTCATCGTCGACGATCGCCTCCAGCTCAAGCGGCGCTCGCACGTCGCGTTGGCCGAGGGGATCCGCTTCATGGAGGAGCAGCTCGCCGACTCGCGCAGCCGCGTGCGCGGCCTGACGGCGCAACTGTATTCGCTGCAGCGCTATCACCGGGACGTGCTGCAAGAGCTACCCTTGGGCGTGTGTGCCCTCGACCCCGACGGCGAGATCGTCATCTGGAACGCCGCCATGGCGTCGGTCTCGGGCATCGCCGCCCGCGACGCCGCCGGGACCCAGCCGGACGCGCTCCCCGAGCCCTGGGGGCCGGGCCTGGCGCGCTTCGCCGCGGCGGCCGACCAGCACCGGTTCAAGGAGGCGTTCGCGACCGCCGACGGCGAGCGCTGGTGCAATCTGCACAAGGCGCGGATCGGCCGGCCCGCCGCCGACGGGGCCGCCAACGCGGGCACGGTCATCCTGGTCGAGGACCGCACCGAGCTCGAGACACTCGAGCAGGAGCTGCGCCATTCCGAGCGCCTGGCCTCGATCGGCCGCCTGGCCGCGGGCGTCGCGCACGAGATCGGCAATCCCTTGACCGGCGTCGCCAGCCTGGCCCAGAACCTGCACTACGACGACTCGCCCGAGCGCCGCGAGCAGACCGCAGCGGCCATCCTCGAGCAAACCCAGCGCATCTCCACCATCGTCGACTCGCTACTGGCGTTCTCCCACGGCGGCCGGCGGGGCCCGCTCGCGCGCGAGCGCGTCGCGGTGCGCCCGGCGGTCGACGAGGCCATGCGGCTCGTGGCCCTAGGGCGCAGCGAGAAGCACATCGCGTTCACCAACCAATGCCCCGACGGCCTCGCCGTCACCGGCGATCCGCAGCTACTGCAGCAGGTGTTGGTCAATCTGCTGTCGAATGCCGCCGATGCCTCCGAGCCGGGCGATCCCGTCACCGTCCGGGCCGACACCGGCGGCGATGACGAAGTCGCCGTCGAGGTCACCGACGAGGGCCAAGGCATCGATCCCAAGCTCGCCGAGCGCGTCTTCGACCCGTTCTTCACGACCAAGTCCGTCGGCGACGGGACCGGCCTCGGGCTCGCCCTGATCCACTCGATCGTCACCGAGCACGGCGGCCACATCGCGCTCGCGCCGAATCGCGGCGCCGGTACCACGGTGACCCTGCGGCTACCCGCGGCCTCGACCGACGCGCAAGCGAATCCGGAGTCCCGCGCATGAGCCATATCCTCGTGATCGACGACGAGCAGGTCATCCGCGATGCCCTGGCACGCCTGCTCGCGCAGCACGATTATCCGGTGGCCACCGCCGCCGATATCGACGACGCGGTAGCACAGGGGCCGGACCAATTCGACCTCGTCATCGCCGATCTCAAGCTACCGGGCGGCGAAGGCGTCGACATCATCGACCACGCCCCCGAGGTCCCCTTGGTCGTGATGACCGCTTACGCCAGCGTGAAATCGGCGGTGGACTCGATGAAACGCGGCGCGGTCGACTACATCGCCAAGCCGTTCGATCACGACGAGCTGTTGCTGATCGTCGAGCGGGCGATGCAGCAGCGCCGGCTGTCGCGCCAGAACGCCGCGCTCAAGCAGGACATCGAGCGCGACTACCCGATCACCGGGATGGTCGGTACGGGACCGGCGATGCAGGCCGTCCACGAGCGCATCGCCCGCGTGGCCCCGACCGACATGACCGTGCTCGTGCTCGGCGAGTCGGGCACCGGCAAGGAGCTCGTCGCCCGCGCGATCCACGAGCAAAGCCCGCGCAAGGACGCCCCGCTGATCGCGGTCAACTGCGCGGCCATCCCGGACAGCCTGCTCGAGTCCGAGCTCTTCGGCCACGAGAAGGGGGCGTTCACCGGCGCCACGGGCAAGCGCATCGGGCTGGTCGAGGCCGCCAGCGGCGGCACCCTGTTCCTCGACGAGATCGGCGAGCTCCCTTATGCCGCCCAGGGCCAGCTGCTGCGCGTGCTCGAGGACAGCGAGATCCGCCCGCTGGGCGCCTCGCATTCGCGGCGCGTCGACATCCGGCTGATCGCAGCGACCCACTGCAACCTCGACACCATGTCAGCGGCTGGGGATTTCCGCCGCGATCTGTTCTACCGCCTCCAGAAGATGGTGGTCGAGCTCAAGCCCTTGCGCGAGCGCACCGAGGATCTGCCCGATCTCACCCAGTTCATGCTCGACAAGGCTGCGCGCCGCACCAACCGCCAGCCGCCCGCGCTGTCCGATACCGCCGTCGCGGCCATCCGCGCCTACGACTGGCCCGGCAACGTGCGCGAGCTCGAAAACGCCGTCGAGCGCGGCGTGATCCTGTGCGACGACGGCGTGATCACCGCCGACCAGCTCGGCATACCCGACCGGTCGGGCCAAGTCGATACCGGGGAGGGTACCATGGCGCTGGAGATGAGCCTGGACGAGTACTTCCGCGCGTTCGTCCTCGCCCACCAGGACCGCTTGACCGAGACCGAGATCGCCCGCCGCCTCGGGATCTCGCGCAAGTCGCTGTGGGAGCGACGCCAGCGCATGGGCATCCCGCGCACCACCGATCCCGTCACCGCCAATTCCTGACGCCGGCGCGACGCGGCGGCGCTCAGCCGCCCGCGTGCGCCTGCGCGCGGACACGCTCACGCAGCTCGCTGACCGCGCGATACTGCGCGACGAGATCGTCCAGGCGCCACGCGGCATTGGCCGGGCTGGGGTTGGGCGTGACGATGGCGACGATGCCATCGAGGGTGTCGGGCTGCTCGCCGAGCGCGACGGTGCCCGGGCGCACCCCGCGGCCGTAGCGTAGATAGCTTTGATACACCCCCTTGCCATTGAACCAGGCGATCCGGGGCCGATAGTGGCGCAGGTGGCCGTCGAGCACGGGCGCCCACTGGCGAAAGTCGGCGGCCCGAAGGTCGCCGGCACCGGGCGTGGGCTTCTTAACGACATCGGTGAAGCCAATGCGCTCGTACTCGAGCAACCACTGGAAACCCTCGGGGGTGGGGTCGAAGTCGGGCGGCGCCAGGCCGGCGCCGCGGAAGGCGGCCCAGAAGCGATTGCGCGGGTTGCCGTAGTAGCACTGGCGCCTGACCGCGGCGGGCGACGGGTTCTGGCCGATGACGACGAGGTCGAGGTCGTAGTCGAGGTAATCCGGCAGTGTCTCCATCGCTATCTTGCCTGCGTCGATCCATGACCAGCATGCTAGAAGAATGGCGGACCTCGACGCAGTCCCCCACCATCTCAGCGCGAGCGCTTGGCGCGATCTCCAGGCGCGCCTGCAGCGCTCGCGTTTCCGTCGGCGTTTCCGCTTGAACCAGCGCGACAGTGCGTATCTGGCCGAGCGCAGCTGGTCCACGCTCCACGGCCACGCGCGCGATTTCATCGACCATCGCCTGGCGCCGGCGCAGCCGCGCAAAGACGGCCGCCAGACGCCGATGCGGGGCCATCCGGTGTTCGTCGCCCAACACGCGACCGCGACCTGCTGCCGGGGCTGCCTGGCGCGCTGGCACGGCCTGCCACAGGGCCGCCCCCTGGACGACGACGAGTGCGAGTATGTCGCGGCCGTGGCGCTCGCGTGGCTCGGCTGCGAGCCCGGCCCGGGCAGCGACGATCCGGCTTGAGCAGCCGCTGGCTGGCCCCCACTGACGCCCGCGGCGATTCAATGAACGGAGACAACGACCCATGACAGCGCCCGAGCCGCTCGCAGTGGATGCCCTCTACCGCCGGTGCGAGACCGAACGGTTCGACTTCGACACCACGGCCGAGCTGCCCGAGCTCACGCACTTCCTCGGCCAGGATCGAGCGATCGAGGCGCTGGGCTTCGGCGCCGGTATGCGCGCCGAGGGCTACAACCTGTTCGTGCTCGGGCCCAACGGCATCGGCAAGCACACCGTCGCCCGCCGCTTTCTCGAGCAGCGTGCCCAGGGCGAGGCCGTGCCGGCGGACCGCTGCTATCTCTACAACTTCGATCACCCCAATGCGCCCGCGCTTTTGACCCTGCCGGCCGGCCAGGGCCGCCGATTCGCCACGGACCTCGACGATCTGTGCAATTAGCTGCGCTCGGCGATCCCGGCGATCTTCGAGGGCGAGGAGTACCAGAGCCGGCTGCAGGAGCTGCAACGCCAGTTCGGCCAGCGCCAGGAGCAGGCGATCCGCGAGATCCAGGAAGAGGCCGAGCAGCACGACATCGCCCTGATCATGGGCCAGTCCGGCTTCACCTTCGCGCCGCGCAAGAACGGCGAGACGCTGGACCAGGATGCGTTCCAGCAACTGCCCAAGGACGAGCGCGAGCGCATCGAGCGCACCGTCGAGCACCTCCAGCAGAAGCTGCAGAAGGTGCTGCAGCAGTTCCCCAAGTGGCGCAAGGAGAGCCAGGAGCAGCTCAACGAGCTCAACGAGGAGATGGCCCAGGTCGCCGTGGGCCAGCGCATCGACGAGCTCAAGCAACGCTACGGCGAGGCCGAGCGCGCCGTCGCCCACCTCGAGGCCGATCGCCGCGATGTGGTCGAGCACGTCGACGCG
>CAYTWS010000007.1:0-15837 GCA_964442145.1 uncultured Ectothiorhodospiraceae bacterium
GACTCGGAGGCCCTCGCCGAGCTCGATCGGATGTTTCCGCCACCGAGCGAATGGCGTCCCTTGCCGATCGTCTGACGCGCGGCAACCGCGACCCTGCGCGGTTCGCCACGACGACCGCGACCCGTCCACGATCCCCGCGCCCGACCGATCCGAGCCGGCCGGCCCTTATTCTGCGGCAACGGACGGCGCTGGCGCTCGGCGATCGGCGATGTCTGGACGGGCGTCGAGCGCTCGATCCCAGTGGGGCTCGTCGGGAAATCGCGCCGCGAGCAGATCGACGAACGCGCGCACGCGGCGTGCGAGCCGGCGTGTGGGGGGATAGAGCACGTGCAGCGCCGGCTCGAACCAGCGGTAGTCGGTGAGCACGGGCACGAGCCGGCCCGTGGCGATGGCGTCGTAGCTGATGAAGCTCGGCAGCAGGGTGATCCCCTGGCCGGCAATGGCCGCGTCGCGCAGGAACTCGCCGTTGCTCGCCACCGCGTGCGCGGCGATGGCGACCTCGCCGCGGCTGCCGTCGGGGCCGGTGTAGCGCCAGTGGCGCCCCTGCGGGTCGAGGCTGTAGCGCAAGCCATGGTGGTGGGCGAGATCGCCCGGGCTCGTGGGCGTGCCGTGGCGCTCGAGATACGCGGGGCTGGCGCAGCACACCTGACGAATCGGGCAGAGCTGGCGCGCGATGAGCGAGGAGTCGCCCAGGCGCGCGATGCGCACGGCGACATCGAAGTCGTCCTCGATCAGGTTGACGTGGCGATCGCTGAAATCGACGTCGACGGTGACCCCGGGGTGGAGCTGCATGAACTCGGTGAGCACGGGGCTCAAGTGCATCATGCCGAAGGTCACCGGGGCCGCGACCCGCAGCGTGCCCCGCAGGGCGCTGTGGGCGTCGGCGACCGAGGACTCGGCCTCGGACAGGTCGGCCAGGATCCGGCGGCAGCGCTCGTAGAACGCCTGCCCCGCCTCGGTGACGGTCAGGCGCCGCGTGGTGCGGGTCACGAGCTGGGCGCCGAGGCGGCGCTCGAGCTCGGCGATGCGGCGGCTGACAGCGGACTTGGCCACGCCCAGGCGATCGGCGGCGGCGGTAATGCTGCCGGTCTCGACGACCCGGACATAGGTTTGGAGCTCGTCGAAGCGGTCCAATCGTTGTCCAATTCGCAACAATCCGTTCTTTCTATCACGGTTGGTACTGCAGACGCTAACGGCTATATTGTCGGCGCTGGCCCCGGATCGGCGTCCAGCAGACCAGTCGGAGGGCGTCCATGTGGCGAAACGCAGAGCACGGCTACGGCTGGATCAGCATCGCGGTGCACTGGATCGCCGCGGTCGCGATCGTGGGGCTTTTCGCCTTGGGCCTGTGGATGACCGGCCTCGGCTACGGCCATCCGTGGTACAACCGGGCACCGGCGTTGCACGAATCCATCGGGATGCTCGTGCTGGCGCTCGTCGTGTTCCGGTTGGCCTGGCGGGTAATGACCGTAACGCCCGCGCTCGAGCCGACTATGCCGCGCTGGGAGCGCGCCGCCGCGATCGGCGCGCACTGGCTAATGTACGTCCTGATGCTCGCGGTCGTGGTCTCGGGGTACTTGATCTCGACCGCGGGTGGCGAGGCGGTGAGCGTGTTCGGCTGGTTCGACGTGCCCGCCGTGGTCTACGGCTACGAGCGCCAGGCCGACGTGGCCGGCTGGATCCACTACTACAGCGCTTGGGCACTCGTACTCCTAGCGCTCGGGCACACGCTGGCCGCACTCAAGCACCACTTCCTCAACCGGGATGCCACTTTGGTACGCATGCTCCGGGGCTCGCCCCGAGCGAATCGATAACGAAGGCTTTGGAGGTCTGACCATGAAGAAAACAGCAATCACCCTCGTCGGTGCCTTGACCTTGGGCGCCACGGCAATCGCTTACGCCGACGCCGAGCAATACGACATCGACGCGGGGCACACGTTCGTCACGTTTGAGGTGAGCCACATCGGCTATGCCTGGATCCCGGGGACGTTCAACGACGTGAGCGGCTCGTTCGCCTACGACCCGGACGATCGCTCCAATAGCAGTGCCGAGTTCACCATCAAGACGAAGTCGCTCGATACCGAGCACACCAAGCGCGACAAGCACTTGCGCAGCGACGAGTTCTTCCACGTGTCGAAGTATCCGAAGGCCACGTTCGAGAGCACGAGCTACGAGCCGACCGGAGAGGACACCGCCACAATGACGGGCGAGCTCACGATCAAGGGCGTCACCCGCGAGGTCGAGCTCGACGTGCGTGAGCTGCAAGCGTCCGAGGATCCGTGGGGCAACTTCCGCCGCGCCTTCGATGCGACGACGACGATCGAGCTGTCCGACTTCAACCTCGATCCCACCGATAGCCTGCCGCCGGCGTCGGAGGAAGTCGAGCTGCGCATCGCCGTCGAGGGGGTTCGCCAGTAAGACCGCACCGTCGTAATCCGACGGGTCGTACGTTCCTCGGGGGCGTCGGGCAACGCGCTCGACGCCCCTTTAACTTGCGGATGGAGTGCTGCCGTCGGGCGGGGCGATCGTGTCGAGACCCTGAACCTGCTCGGCGTCCACCGTCCCGCCAAGAACGAAGGCCACTGCGTCCAGGCAGTCGATCCCGACGACCGATCGCTCGAAATGCACGACGCGACCGACCACGCCGTCGCGCAAATAACGCTCTTCAGTGAACAGCTCACCGACCTGGATGGCCTGTTTCTGCCGCCGAACGCCGGCGGTCCGTTGCCGATCGTCTGACGACCGGCAAATCGGATGTGGCACTTGAGGCGCAAGTCCCGGCACGACAATGGTGGTCTGCCACTATTGTCCACTGAGCCCGTGTATCCCTTACCGCCCCAAACTGTTGCAACCGACGGCTATCGCTCAGGCTTGGGACAGTCCGCGTAATAGCAGGAGGAAATGCAAACGTCCTCTTCGGCGTCATCCGCCACGTCGAAGTGCTTCCTCGCTTCCCGGCATCGCCCTTGACTGGCGGCCAGGTAGCCCCTGGCGACGGGCAGTTCACCCGGCGGCGCGTGTTCGGGGTCGACCTTGTCCAGTAATTGGCCTGCGGCGGCCGGCATGTCCGCATCGATGAGGGTATGCACTGCCTCGAGCCGGTCATCGGCCCGCGAGCGGGCTTGCCAGTCGACGGGTTCGATCGGCTGTTCCTTCGATTCGGCCTCTTCTTGGGTGCCGATCCAACCGTCGTTGGCTACGATTTTTTTGCCTTGGAGGCGGAACTGGGCTTGGGGATGGGTGCCCGTATTGTAGTTGACCAATCGACCCGCATCATCGAAACCATGCACATCGACTTGGTACATATTCGTACGCCCCTTTGCATCGGCAGTCGGCAGCTTGCTCAACGGGAGCCGTTGCTTGCCGTCGGTCGGCGCGTACGTCCGCGTTCGGTAATGCGTGGTGTTGCCTTCCTTCTCGATGCGCCGCACCGTCACGACATACCGCTCGGCATCGGACGCATCCGTCCAAGCGATCGTGTCCTCGTCGATCCGGGCTCGTGCCGGATTATCGCTGTGCGGGGGCCAGTCGAAATCGATGGCGCGCCGAATCGTAAGAGTCAGGTGGGGCGCCGCCTTGTCATTGGGTAGCTCGATTGCGGGTGGCTCTTGCCCGTGTACGCGCCAACGCTTATAAGGCAGATGGTAGTCGGGCTCATGACCGGTTAGGAGAGTATAGCGAGCCTCGTCGGGTTTGCCGGTCCAGCCCTGGGTACGTACCTGATTGATGCGCCATTCGCCCGGAGGAACTGCTACGGCGAACTCGCCGTTGTCATCGGTGCGCAGCTGGCCGGTCTCGTATTGACCATTGAGGGTGAGACGCAGGGTCACCCCCTCTTGTTCTTGCCCGCGGAAAAGGACACGGCCGCGCAGCGTGGCGGAGCCTTCCGGAAGGGGCTCGGGGTCGCCCTCGGCCTCGACCTCGCTGCCGAGACGGATATGATTGGTGAAGTTGTAGCGTCGTTCGAGTTCACTCGAAGAGGCGGGGTTGGATGTGACCGTTAATTTCGCATCGGACAAGGCCGTGTAGACGAGCCCCGCCGCGCTAGTCAAAGTGAGCAATCCCACCGCGACGCTCGCGATCACACCTGCGGTCATCGCCAGTACGTGGCCCGACTGGGCCAATGGGCGCCGGGCGTCGCTAAAGCTGACCGTCGCGCTCGCGATGAGGAGGGCCGCCATAGCGAGGAGCTGGGCGCGCGCGAACGCGGTGAATGTATCAGCGATCGAGCCGCCATCGGCCGCTACTGTGAGCTCGCGCGAGAAACCGACCCAACACGCCGTCGTGACGAGCAAAGCGATTACGCCGAAAACGACGATCCGGTCCCAGCGCCGATTGAGGCAGTGTCCGCCGAATAGCGAGACAAGCGAAAGCAGCGCGGCGACGAGTGCCCGCATGTTTCCTCCCTGAATCGAACCGCGAGCGAATCATCGCGCAGCAGCCGGGTCCATGTCATCTATGCCCTGTTCGATGATGAATACGGCCTCGGATTAGCGTGCCTGCGTTGCGCGCCTGGATTGGGGTGGAGATGCGGGCTTGCTGGCCCGAAAGATGCTCCGCAGACTCATCGCGGTGAGCGAGAGCAGGGACTCCATGCCGGAAGGCGCCAACCAGCGCCCCGAGGCGTGGGCCCGGGAGGAGATCGACGGTCAGCTACGCCGGCCCGGGGGTGTGTCCAGAGCCGCCGCGAGCTCGACTGGAACGCGGGGCCCGGCGTCGCCGTGCGCACAACCGTGCTCCCACTCCTAGCGCTTCGCGCCGCTACGCTGCAAGATCTGACCTTCGAGCCCCAGCGGACCCTGGCGCTGGTAGAGGCCCATGGTGTCGACGCCGACACCGCTGGCCTTGGCAAGACCGCCGATCGTGATCGATCCTTGCGCCGTGCCCATCGGCGAATCGCTCCTCGGGAGTGCGCGGGATACGGTCACGGTAAACCTAGTCGGGGTGTACGGAGTCGACACCGGCTGGTACGTACACGCTTTGAATGGAGCCTTTTGATGATCCGCAGTGTCGTTTTCCTCATCGCCGCCCTCGTGTCGGCCAACGCGTTCGCCGCGACTACCGCGGTCGAGCTCTATCGCAATTCCGGCTGCGGCTGCTGTGAGGCCCACGCGGAGTACCTGCGCAGCCACGGCTTCGACGTCGAGGTCATTGCCGCCGAGGATCTCTCGAGCTTCAAATCGCGCCACGGCGTCACCCGTCAACTGGCCGCCTGCCACACGGCGCTGATCGACGGCTACGTCGTCGAGGGCCACGTCCCGGCCGACAGCATCGAGCGCTTGCTCGAGGAGCGCCCCGACGTCACCGGGATCGCGGTGCCCGGCATGCCGGTCGGCTCGCCCGGCATGGGGATCGAGCGAGGCCTACGCGAGCCGTTGCGGGTTTGGACCATCCCGAGCCAATCCGGGGACGAACCCGCACTGTTCGCGCCCTATCGAACGTTGCCGGCCAACGGGTGAGTGTTAGCGGTCATCCGCCGGCGCCGGCGCCGGCGGATGGCCCGCCATCCCGCGATGCGGCTGGGGCGAGGGCTGCACGCGTTGGCGCCAATCCCCGTGCCGGGGAGCGTCGACGCGGCGGCTGGCACCGCCACGGCCCCCGAGAGGCACCGACGCGGCCATTGGGGAGCTAACGCGCCATGACAGGGTGGGAGCTAGGCTATCCGGCGGCGGCGCTGGCCGGGGCGATCTCGTTCATCTCGCCCTGTGTCCTACCGCTGGTGCCGGGCTACTTGTCGTTCATCGCCGGCGAGGCTTCGCTGAGCGGCTCGGCGGCGGCTGCGGCCGCCCCCGCGCGGCGTTGGCTCACGCCCATCACGTTCGTCGCCGGCTTCTCGCTGGTGTTCGTGCTCATGGGCGGCGGCGCCGGGGCGCTGGGGCAGCTGCTGCTCACGCACCGCCAGACGGCCGCCGTCGTCGGCGGGGCGCTCATCGCCGTGCTCGGGCTGTTCATGGCGGGCGTGCTGCGCCCCCAGTGGTTGCTCCGTGACTACCGCTTGGTCGCGCGCATCCAGAGCGGCGCCGGCTCGCCCGCGATGGCCGGTGTGCTCGGCGTCGCCTTCGGCGTGGGCTGGGCCCCCTGTATCGGCCCGGTCCTCGGCGCCATTCTCACCGTCGCCGCCACCCAGGGCAGTGAGTTCAGCGGTATCGGCTTGCTCTCGACCTACGCCGCCGGGCTGGGCGTACCGTTCCTCCTCGCCGCCGCCTTCACCGACCACTTCGCGCGGCAGATGGCGCGTCTGCGCCATTGGGGCGCGTGGCTGCATCGCGGCGCGGGGGTGGTGATGACGATCTTCGGCTTGGCCATGATGACCGGCAGGCTCAACGCATTCGCCTACTGGTTATTGGACGTTTTCCCCGCGCTCGGTCAGATCGGCTGAGCGCTTCGGCGCCGGTCGAGCTGCCCGGGCGGCAGCCGCGAGCGCCCCAGCGCGCGCCGCCCGGGGCCGAGCCCCCGGGCCCCGACCTTCGAGGCCGGGGTTGTTGGCTCGTCCCGGCGATCTCGTCGATCGATGCCGCGCGGCTCCCCGGTTGGAACATCCACCGCGGCCCTTGCGAGTCCGGTGGCCAACGACGCCCCGGAGCGCACGCAGCGGAGGGGCCGCGTGCGGTGTATGCTTGGCGCGTGCCAGGGCCGACGCGCCTTGGCGGGCTCATGGGAGCATGCCTTTTGCGAGGCTCGATGAGAAAAGTGACGAGGCTTGGCTTCTGCAGCGCGGTGGCTGCGCTCGTCGTCACCGCCGGCGCGCTCCCGGCGCAATCGGCGAAGGCCGCGGATCAGGGTAGCGAGCACGGCGGGCGATCGGTCGGCGATGGCGGCGGTGAGCACGCCGGCAGCAGTATGGGGCAGTCGGACGGCATGATGAACATGTCGATGGCGCGCCACCGCTTCGTGCGGCGCAACGGCATACCCGATCGCTACCAGTCCATGGAGAACCCGCTCGAGCCGACGGAGGGCAACGTCGCCAACGGCGAGAGCGTGTATCAGGCGCAGTGCGCGGCCTGCCATGGCGAGTCCGGGCGCGGCGACGGTCCGGCCGGCGAGAACCTGGATCCGCAGCCGACCAATATTGCGCGCTTCGCCGAGATGCCGATGGCCAACGACGCCTACCTGTATTGGACGATCGCGGAAGGCGGCGAACCGGTGGGCAGCGCGATGCCGCCGTACGAGGACACGCTCGAGGCCGAGCAGATCTGGCAGGTGATTCTCTACCTGCGCCAGATGTAGGCCACGGCTGGCGTGCCCAGCAGGTGCGCCAATCGCAAGCGGGGCGCCGCCTGAGTCCGCGACTCGCCAACGTGGGCATCACGCCGCGCAGCAATCGCCGACCAAGCCACGCAGGTATGCGGCGACTGACGATCGTCAACAAGATCGGCCTGGACGTGGCGCTCGAGGCCTTGCGCGACTGCCGCACCCGCAGCATGGACGATCTCTGGCACTACGCCGGCATCCGCCGCGTGCGCAACGTTATGCGGCCGTACGTCGAAGCCCTCCAGTTATCTGCGTCAATCGCTCGAGGGTCAGGCACGTGAGCCGCTACGCCGTCGGGGGCGATGAGGGGGAGCACGAACCGGGATCGGACGGCCGCGTTGTCGTGAACGGGCTCGGCATGACGGACCCCGCCGCGATGGACGATGCCGAGCTCGCGCTGCTACTGAGCCACCCGTTTCGGCAAGGAAACCGGCGGATCGCGCGGTTCGTCGCCGACGTCATGGCATCACAAGCCGGCATGGGCCCGCTCGATTACAGCGCGTGGGACGAGCACAAGCAGGCGTACATTGGCGCGATCCACGCGGGGATGGACTGCGACGACGGACCGATGGAGGCGCTCGTTACCCGAGCTCTAGATGAAGGTAGCGGGAGCGCCCGGACTCGAGGCGAGCTTCGATGGTGGCGACCGGCTCGCCGGTCTCGGTGGCAGTGGAGCTCGCCACGGCGCGCAGAATCCGTGCACGCGATCCCGGCTTGCGCGCCGCGCGGGGCTTTGTTCGAGTGCTAGCCTTGGTCTCGGCCATCCCCACGCGCTCGGTCGTCGGCTGGATCCGGGCCCGGAGGCTCGCGATGCCGCTTTATAGCATGGCGGCGCCGGCTCGAACGCCTCCCCATCACTCGCGGGACGGCGCTACCCTTGCGCGCTCTGGCGGGCAGCCAGCGAGCGCGGCTGCAGAGATTCGCCGGGCCTCAAGGGGGTAGGGCCGCGTTGGCGCCGGCCAATGCGGGCGCTACCCGCGCCCGCCGCGAGTGGATGGGCGCGACGACTCGCACGCCGATCAACGAGTGGCTTCCTGGCCCGGTTCGCGATTGTTCAGGTTTGGAGGTGGCTGTCGGGGAAAGCGATGGGCTCGAGCAGGTGCCGTTGAATTCCCAGCTGTAGGCCCGCGTTGGCGTCAGCCAATGCGGGCGCTCCCTGCCCCACCCGCAGTGCCTCGATCCGGTCGAGCTCGCGCGTGTTACCGTGCCGGCCATGCGCCGCGGGCTCGGGCCCGACACGCGCGGTTGTTGGCCCGAAATCTGCTGCGTACGCGAGCCGGGGTGAGCGAGATCAGGGACTCCATGCCGGAAGCCGCCAATCAGAGCCCCGAGGAGTGGGCCCGGGAGGAGATCGGCGGCCAGCTGCGCCGGGCGGGTTGGTGCGTGGAGAGCCATCGTGCTTTTGCACGGCAAGACGCGACTCCGCAGCCCCTTATGACCCCATTTATGCTCGCGGGCCGCTGGTTCAGCCTATCCGCCGGCGGCCGCTCACATTGGCGGTTAAGGTTGCAAGGCGACTGAGCGGGTGGCATAGTCGCCACTGACCCCGCCGACCGTTTCGCCGGTCGGCCGCAGGCTCCGGGCTCCGGCTCGGAGCCTTTGCTTTTTTCGGGCAATGGATTTCCCGCATGGGTCAAGGACCATCCATCCGCACCATCGTGTATGTCGACGGTTTTAATCTCTTCGGTGGCGCGCTCAAGCGGGCCCCGGTCGGGTACCGTTGGCTCGACCTCGATGCGATGGCCCGCGCCGTACTCAAGGCCGGGCACGATATCAAGACCGTTCATTACTTCACCGCGTTGATTCGCCCGGACGGAGCGAACGATCCCAGTCCGGACCGACAGAAGCTCTACATCAAGGCGCTACAGCGATACATCCCGCACCTCGTGACCCATTACGGGCACTTCACGGTGCACCGCTGCCGTGCACGCCCAACCGATCCAGCGCTCGGCACGCTCGTCGAATACTGGAAAGCCGAGGAGAAGGGCTCCGACGTGAATCTCGCATCGCGGCTGGTCGCCGACGCGTTTGAGGATCGTTACGACTGCGCGGTTCTGGTCTGCAACGACGGCGACATGGCCGAGGCGGCCCGGGTCGCTCGTGAGGAGGCGGGCAAGTTGGTCGGCGTGATCGCGCCGATCTATCATCCGTCACCGCAACGTGCTCGGCGGCGGGTCAGCGCGGAATTGCGCCGCAACGTAACCTTTGTGCGGGAGCTGCGGTTGGCGACCATCCGTCGATGCCAGCTTCCGTCGCCGATCCCGGGAACCAGACTTCACAAGCCGCCACACTGGTAGAAGCGCGGCTATCACCCGATTGGCCATTACGTGGACGCACGACTCATGCATCGCCAAGGTGGGGCAACATCATAGGCGACGCTTGCTGGGCTGGGCTGTCTCGCGCGCTCGCATGCGGTGAACAACCGCGGCCGCCAACGCACTCATCGCCTCTTGCCGCTCCCGCGCCCTCGATGATGGTTCGCTCGAGCGCCGCCAGCTAGCGAGCCCGCAGCACGGGGTACAACGGGCTGCATGCGGGCCGGGGCTCAAACGGCGTCGTCGGCACTCGGCGCTCGGCGCTCGGCGCTCGCGCAGCGTCCTGTGCCCGGGAAACGGACCCGGACCCGTTCCGTCGCGGACGGGCGATATCAATTGGAGGCGCCGTTTCGGCGGGACAGGTCAACGAATCGGCCAGGCCTGAACTCGAGCCCACCAACTGCGTCGTCCCGTGTTGCTTGGCGTGGCGAAACGGGGAGACCCATCCACCGGGGCGGGCGCGCGCGCAATGCCGGGACCGAGCTCGAGAGTACGGACCCGCTCTGAATTCCCCGCCGTCTGCCGAAGCCCTGCCTCCCGGATCGGTCGCTTCCACCAGGGCCGCGATCCGCCGCCCGGGCCATGACGGCATGCCTCGGGATCGATCGGGCGCCCGCGTTCGGGTTACCGTGCCGGCAGTGCGCCGCTGGCTCAGGCCCGACACGTGCGCTTTTTGGCTCGAAACAGGCTGCCGCACGCGGGCCGCGGTGAGCGTTAGCAGAGACCCCATGCGGGAAGCCGCTAACCAGACCCCCGAGGAGTGGGCCCGGGAGGCAATCGACGGCAAGCTGCGCCCGGCGGGGTGCTGCGTGCAGGGCCAGACTGCTGTTGCACTGCAAGACCCGACCCCGTGGCCCTGGTGCCGTTGAATTCCCAGCTGTAGGCCCGCGTTGGCGTCAGCCAATGCGGGCGCTCCCTGCTCGGGCCGCACATCCCCGATGCTGGGCCCGAAATGTGCTGCGCACGCGGGCCACGGTGAGCGTTAGCAGAGACCCCATGCGGGGAGCCGCTAACCAGACCCCCGAGGAGTGGGCACGGGAGGAAATCGACGGCCGGCCGCGTCGGGCGGGCTGGGGCGTGCAGGGTCATAGTGCCGTTGCTCTGCAATAGCCGTCCCGGTACCCCAGGTCGTGCTATCCCCCTCGCGCTAGCGTGTACCATCGCCGGTCCCATGCCCGCTCAACCCTGCCAACAGGAGCCATCTTGAATACGGAGAACCACTCCCACACCGCCAACTTCATTTGGGGCGTCGCCGACCTGCTGCGCGGCGATCTCAAGCAATCGCAATACGGGCGGGTCATCCTGCCGTTTACGCTGCTGCGGCGCCTCGAATGCGTGCTCGCGCCGACCAAGGACGCGGTGCTCGCCGCCGCCGAGGAGCACGGAGACAAGCCGGAGGGCGTCAAGCACAAGCTCTTGCTGCGCGCCGCCGATCAGCCGTTCTACAACGACTCGCCGCTGACGCTGTCGACGCTGTCGGAGACCCAGACGGCCGAGGACCTGCAGCGCTACATCGACCGTTTCAGCCCGGACGCGCGCGAGATCTTCGAGCACTTTAGCTTCGACGAGTTCATCCAGCAGCTCAATTCGAGCAACCTGCTCTACCAGGTGGTCCAGCGCTTCGCCGGCTTCGATCTCAGCCCCGAGCGCATCTCCAACTTCGGCATGGGCGCGATCTTCGAGGAGCTCATCCGAAAGTTCGCCGAGAGCTCCAACGAGACCGCCGGGGAGCACTTCACCCCGCGCGACGTGGTGCACCTGACGACCTCGCTGGTGCTCACCAACCAAGACCACAAGCTCAAGCCGAACAAGGTCGTCACCGTCTACGACCCCGCCTGCGGTACCGGCGGCTTCCTCTCCGAGTGCGACGTCTACATCCAGCAGGTGAGCAACGATGTGACGACTTCGCTGCACGGCCAGGAGCTCAACCCCGAGTCCTACGCCATCTGCAAGGCGGACATGCTCATCAAGGGCCAGGAGGTCGACAACATCAAGCTGGGCAACGTCCTTTCCGATGACCAGCATCCCGGCAAGACCTTCGACTTCCTGCTCGCCAATCCGCCGTTCGGGGTCGAGTGGAAGAAGGTCCAGAAGGAAGTAACCGACGAGCACAAGTTCAAGGGCTACAACGGGCGCTTCGGCCCGGGCCTGCCGCGCGTCAACGACGGCGCGATGCTGTTCCTCATGCACCAGGTCGCCAAGATGCGCGACCCGCGCGAGGGCGGCTCGCGCATCGGTATCATCCTCAACGGCTCGCCGCTGTTTACTGGCGGCGCGGGCAGCGGCGAGTCCGAGATCCGGCGCTTCCTGCTCGAGCGCGATCTCGTCGAGGCGATCGTCGCGCTGCCGACGGACATGTTCTACAACACGGGCATCGCCACCTACGTCTGGGTGCTCGCCAACAACAAGCCGACCGAGCGCCGCGGCCAGGTCCAGCTCATCGACGCGACCGACCACTACGCTAAGATGCGCAAGTCGCTGGGCTCGAAGCGCCAGTATCTGGACGACGCCAGCATCGAGCACATCGTCCAGCTCTACGGCCACCGCCAGGCCACCGGCGAGAGCAAGCTCTTCGACACCGACGAATTCGGCTACCGCCGGGGCACCGACGAGCGCCCGCGACGGCGGAACATACAGGCCAGCGAGGAGCGCAGCCAGCGCATCCCGGACGAGAAACGCAACCACAAGCTCGACGAAGAGACCCGAGAGGCCATCCTCACCGCCTGCCGTACGCTCGACGGCGACCTCTACCAGGACCGGACGGCGTTCACGAAGGCGCTGCAAGCCGCGCTCAAGCAAAAGGCGATCAAGCTGGGCAACAGCCAATTCAAGGCCGTCCTCAACGCGCTGTCCGAGCGCGACCCGGATGCCGCCCCGTGCCGCGACAGCAAGGGCCGCATCGAGGCCGACTCCGGACTGCGCGACCACGAGAACGTGCCCCTGACCGAGGACGTCCACGCCTACTTCGAGCGGGAGGTGGCCCCGCACGTCCCGGATGCCTGGATCGACGAGGCCAAGACGGACGAGCACGACGGCGAGATCGGCATCGTCGGCTACGAAATCCCGTTCAACCGCTACTTCTACGAGTTCCAGCCGCCGCGCCCGCTGGAGGAGATCGACGCCGACCTGCGCGAGTGCACGGATCGAATCAAGCGGATGATCGAAAAGCTGTCGGCATGAGCTTTCCAGCGTATCCCGATTACAAGGACAGCGGCGCAGAATGGTTAGGCGAGGTCCCAAGCCATTGGGAAGTGGACCGTATCAAATGGTCGACCTTCTGCTGCAAGAACGGACTATGGGGAGACGATCCACAGAATGACTCTAATGACTTCCCCTGTGTCCGGGTAGCGGACTTCGATAGGCGTCAAATGCGTGCGGTTTTGAACGACCCGACTATCCGGAATGTTGGTCCCTCCGAGCGTGTAGAAAGAGTTCTTCGACGTGGTGATCTTGTCCTGGAAAAGTCGGGTGGCGGCGAGAAACAGCCGGTCGGTTTTGTGGTCCTGTACGACGATGATAACTACGCAATATGCTCCAACTTTACCGCGCGCGTTGCTCTAGAGAGGGGGATGGACCCCTCGTTTTGGCGCTACGTGCACGGCGCAGCATACAGCAATCGGCTCAATGTCCCCTCAATAAAACAGACTTCCGGCATACAAAACTTAGACCAGAAACGTTACTTCGATGAACGAGCCGCGTTTCCTCCAGCGGCCGAGCAACAAGCTATCGCTCATTTCCTCGAGTACGAAACCGCCCGGATCGACGCGCTGATCGAGGAGCAGCAGCGCCTGATCGAGCTGCTCAAGGAGAAGCGCCAGGCGGTGATCTCGCGCGCCGTAACCAAGGGCCTTGACCCGGAGATCCCGATGAAAAACTCCGGCGTCGAATGGCTCGGTACAGTGCCAAAACATTGGCTGGTTGGACGGATAACGCAATATCTGGAGTCAGTAGTAGATTATCGCGGTAGAACCCCTACGAAAGACGACGATGGAGTTTTGTTGATAACGGCCAAAAATGTACGTTCCGGGACAATAGATTATAGCGCTGCGGAAGAGTATATAACGTACGAGGCCTATAAGAGCGTATTGGAGCGGGGAATTCCCAAAATTGGGGATGTTGTTTTGACTACAGAGGCTCCATTGGGTGAGGTGGCCAACCTTGACATGGAGGATGTAGCGCTAGCTCAACGGATAATAAAATTGCGGGCCGACACCGACTGGTTAGATAACTACTTCCTCAAATATTGGATTATGGGACAGTTTTGCCAAGAAGAACTGTACGCAAGAAGCACGGGGTCGACGGTCGCGGGTATAAAAGGGAGCAAGATTAATCAACTAACTATTTGTTTACCGCCGCTGGAGGAGCAACGTCGCTTAGTCCGCTTTGTTGAGGAAAGTATTGCTTCGATTGATCGCTTAACTGAGTCTGCGCATGAGTCTATTGAATTGCTGAATGAGCGACGCTCCGCACTAATTTCGGCTGCTGTCACGGGGAAGATCGATGTCCGTGGTTGGAAACCTGCGGTGGATAGGAATGAAATCCCGGCGTCGCCTACTCGCGAGGGCACTCAGTCATGAGCTACGGCCGCAGCATCCGCCTTTTCCTGGTTGACGATACACCCAACGGCCTCATGACCGCCGAGATCATGAACTGGACCGGGCACGTGCTGATGGGACCGCGCAGCAAGCTGAGCGAACTTGTGCAGCGCCCGGAGTGCGGACGAACGGGCGTATATTTTCTCGTCGGCCCCGATCCGGAAGGCGGATTCCGGCCGCAGGTCTACGTCGGCGAGAGCGACGACGTTGGTTCCCGGCTCCAGAATCACAACCGGCCGGAGGAGAAGGGCGGCAAGGATTTCTGGGAGAAGGTGTGCCTCGTGACCAACAAGGGCCAGAACCTCACCAAGGCGCATGTGAAGTACCTGGAGAGCACGCTGATCGCAGCCTGCTCGGCAGGACGGGGGATGCACGGTCGCCAACGGCACGGCGCATGATTATGGAAGCCTGCCCGAAGCGGACCGTGCAGACATGGCGTTCTTCGTGGACCAGATCCGGATGATTCTCCCCGTTCTCGGGCTTGATTTCCTGCGCCATACCAGTCCGCAGGCGGAGGCTTCGAAAACAGGGGTGGTCCAGAACCCGGCGGCCGAGACTGGACAGGAGCCGAAACCAACGTTCCGCCTAGACATGCCCAAGTACGAGTTGGTCGCTAAGGGGCGGGAGCAGGACGGCGCGTTCGTAGTGTTCGAAGACCCCACGGCCCGTGAAGCGTGGAACGGTCCCCCGAACCACAGCTACGAAACCCTGTTCAATCAACTATGCAACGACGGCGTCTTGGTGGATGACGGCAACGGATGCCGCCGATTTGCGCAAGATCAACCCTTCGCCAGCCTGAGTGCCGCTGCCGCCGTGGTTGTAGGGCGTACCGCGAACGGGCGCACGTCGTGGAAGGTGCACGGAACCGGGGAGACGTATGCGGACTGGCAGGACCTCCAAGTCCAGGCCGCGGCCAGTGCCGCGGAGATGAGCGGGGCGACATAGCAGGCCGGGGCTGAGCGCGTTGTTTGGGTGGAGCAACCCATTGCGGAAAACAAGAGGCCCCGGCGCATCCGCCGAGGCCTCCTGCCGATCGGGCCTTCCCAATCCGTCGGTCACCATCGCACCGCTTCACGGGCGCATCAATCTCTTGGCGTGATTCCTGCTCCCTTTCTGCGACCTATCGGGAGTTTGCTTCGGGACTCGGTTGTGAACGGCGTGGACCCCGACCCCATGCGTTGCGTCAGCCCCGGGAGACAGCCAACCTACGGAGATGGCTAGGAGCCGCTGATGGCCGACGCGCGAGAGCACCAGTTCCAGAAGGACATCATCGCCGAGCTGACCCAGTCGGGCTGGCATGTCGGCGACGCCTCGAGCTATGACCGGGAGAAGGCCCTCTATACCGAAGATCTCGTCGCCGTCGTCCAGTCCGCCTATCCCGATACCTGGGAGAAATTCGCCAAGAAGAACCCGCAGGCGCCCCAGCAGGCGCTGATTCACCAGACCGTGCGCGAGATCGGCAAGCAGGGGCCGCTCGAGATCCTGCGCCACGGGGTGAAGGTGCCCGGCGTCGTCGTGCCCGTCTGCGCCTTCAAGCCCGACCACGCCATGAACCCGGATGCCCTGGCGCGCTATCGCGCCAACCGCCTGCGGGTGGTGCCCGAGGTCTCGTATTCCCCGTACGCCCGCGAGGGCGAGTACAACCCGCGCCTGGACCTGGTGCTGTTCGTCAACGG
>CAYTWS010000008.1:0-15011 GCA_964442145.1 uncultured Ectothiorhodospiraceae bacterium
AAGGATCCAAAGGCCCAATCCCAGCGCGACCACCCCCAGGCCATAGACGGCGGTGCGCGCCGACGCCCGCGGGCGGCTCGCGGCGCCGTCGGTCTCGGCGGCCGCGGCGCGTACGTCGCCGGCGGCGATGCGCGCTGCGCCGCGGCCGTAGCCGCGCATCAGGCTCTTGTGGGCGAGGATATTGACCACGCGCGGGATGCCACCACTGGCGCGCCAGAGCATGTGGATCGCGGGGCGCGTGAATAGGCCGTTGCCCCGGTAGCCCGCCACCGACAGCCGGTGCGCCACATAGGCCGCGACATCGCGGCGATCGTAGGGCGTGAGGTGATAGGACCAGGCGATGCGCTGGCGCACCTGGCGCAGCTCGGGCTTGGCGAGCTTGTCGACGAGCTCGGGCTGGCCAAAGAGCACCACGTGCAACAACTTGCGCCGCTCGGTCTCGAGGTTGGTCAGCAGCCGCAACGCCTCCAAGGTATCGTCGGGCATCGCCTGGGCCTCGTCGAGGCAGACGATGACGCGATAGCCGCGCCTTGCGAGCTCGATCAGGCGCGCGTGGATGCGGCTGAGCAGCTGGTTCTGATCCTGGCGGGCGTCGACCTTGAGCCCGAGCTCGCGGGCGACGGTCACGCGCAGCATCGACGGCATCAGGTGCGGGTTGGGCACGTAGACCGCGCGCTCGTCGTCTCTGAGCTCGGCGATGAGCTTACGGCAGAGCATGGTCTTGCCCGTGCCGACCTCGCCGGTCACCCGGATGAAGCCCTCGCCGCTGTCGAGCGCCACGCGCAGGGTGTTCAAGGCCTCATGGTGGGCCTTGTGGCAAAAAAAAAGCTGGTATCGGGCGTCAGGGCGAACGGCGGTGAGCGCAGCCCGTAGTAGTCCAGGTACATCATTGGCCCTGCCCCTCGCTCGCCCCGCCACTGCGCTCGAGCCGCTCGGCGGCCTCGTCCATCTGCTGCGACCAGTCGTCGCGGCCGTCGGCGATGATCGGTCGCAACAGGATGACGAGCTCGCTGCGCAGGCTCTCGGAGGCGTTCTGCTGGAACAAGCCGCCGATGAGCGGCAGGCTGCCCAACGGGCCGGGCTGCGCCCGGCGCTGGGTCGACTCGTCCTGCATCAAGCCGCCGATGACGACGACCTCGCCGTCGCTGGCGCGCACCACCGAGTCGGATTCGCGCACCTGGGAGAATGCCAACGGCAGCGATTGCTGCTCCCCCGCCACCGTGAGCGTCTTCTGCTGGTCGCGGACCTCGCTGACGGTCGGGTGGACGTGGAGCGTGACCTCGCCGTTGCCGCCGATCTGGGGCATGACGTCGAGGGCGATACCGGAGAAAAACGGCGTCAGGTCGACATCGACCGACTGCGATTGTGTCCCGCCCGTGGTCGTGTCCCGGTCGGATTCGATGTCGGTGACAAAGAACTCGTCACTGCCGACCTTGATGACCGCCTTCTGGTTGTTGAGCGTGGACACGCGCGGGCTCGACAGGACCCGGACATCGCCTTGCGTGTTGAGCAACCGGATCAATGCGTTGAAGTCGGTGGTGTTCGCGCCCAGCGAGAACAGGCCGCCGAAATCGAGGTTGTCCGTGGCTGACGAGGTCGACAACAGGTCGTCGATCGGATTGTCGGGCGTGGCGGTGTCGCCCGTGTTGATCGCCGACTGGCCGACCGCGTACTCGTCGCTGCCGCCCTGGGCCAGCGCCTGCCAGTTGATCCCCGTCTGATTCGACTCGGACAGGCGCACCTCGAGGACCTTGGCCTCCAGGATCACCTGGCGCTGCAGGTTCTTCTGGGCCGCCGCGAGGTACTCACTGACGTCGCGCAGCTCGCCGGGCATCGCGCGCACCACGATCAGGCCGGCCTCGGGGTCGACCACGACGCTGCGATTGGGCCCGCCGCCGATGATCGAGGTCACGGTGCGCTCCACGCCCTGCCAGAAGTCGGCGTCGGATTGCGTGGTGATCCGGCTGCCGGGGCGCCGGTCGCCACGGGCGCTACCGCCGCCACCGCCGCTATCGCCGTCGTCGCCGCTGTCCTGGTTGTCGACCTCGCTGACGCTGCCCGAGCTCACGCGCGTGTTGGATTCGCCGCCGCGCTGGATGTCGAGGTAGTCGACGTGGAAGATACGCGACTGCATGCGCGCCGGCGTGACGATGTAGCCGTTGTCGCGCTTTTCGTACTCGTAGCCGTAGACGCGGCGAGCGATCTCCATGACGTCGGGGACGGTGACGTCCTTGAGCTCGAGCGTGATCGTGCCGTCGACGTCGGGATGGACGACCATGTTGTAGGGCGTGCCGTCGACCAAGCCCATGAAAAACGCCCGCGCCGGGGCGTTGTCGACGTCGATATCGAAGCGCGTCTCGCTCAGCGATCCGGGGAGCTGGGGATCGTCCTCCTCGGGGATCAACGCCTGTTGGACATCTGCCGGCGGCTCGCCGTCGTCGCGCCCGCTGTCGGTATCGAGCGCGTCCTGGATCCGCTCCAGCGTCTTGTCATCGCCCTGGGGCGTGGCGCGCTGCTCGCTGTTGCTAGCGCAACCGGCCGTGACCAGCGCCAGCACCGCGATGCCAAGGGCCCGCCTGACGATGTCGTCGGGTTGTTGTGTCATGGGCTCCGTTCTCCGGCGCGCTCACGCAAGCGCACGCTCGGCGTCGGGTTGCGAATTGTAAAGCGACGGCCGCGATAGTCGAGCGTGACCCGGCCCGACTGGATATCGATGACGGTGGCCCCGCCCACGCGGCCACCCTCGCGGACGTTACGGCCGTTGATGATCGCCGCCCGGCGCTCGCGCGAGACCAGGGTCGAGGCGAGCTGCCAGGCGCTCGCGTCGAACTGCGCCTCGCGCTGCTGGGACGTGCCCGTGGCCGCGCGATAGTCCGGCGGGCGTAACGGGTCGCGCATGCCCGTCTCCCCCTCCGAGGCGCCACGTTCGGCGCCACCGTCGTCGGCGGCCGGCTCCGCCGCGGCCACATGAGCGGCGACCGCGGCCGACAACAGCACCGCCAGCGCGGCCGTGCGGCTCGCGGTCGACCGGCGTGGCGGCCCCCTAAACACCGATCCAATCCTCCGCCAGGCTCAACGTCGCCAGCGACAGGGTCGCTCGGGCGGTGGGATAGTCGACGCGCTCGATCTCGAGGCGTTGCCACTGGAACGCCCAGTCCAACCCCTCGAGGCGCTGCAGATAGGCCAGGACCGCAAAATACTCGCCCTCGACGGTGACCTCGACACCGTGGCGGTAGACCTTGGGTGTCGAGGCATCGTCGGTGTCGCCGCGGTCCTGCTGGATGACCGGCTCGACGGGCTGATTGCGCAGCCCGACCAGGGCCAGCGACTCGTCGCCGGCGACCATATTGCGCAAGACCTCGACCATTTGCTCGGGCGAGATCAGGCGCTCGGTGCGCTCGGCCAGGCGGCTGTCGACCTCGTTCAGGCGCTGGCGCAGGCGCGCCAGGCGCTTGCCTTCGCCGCCCGCGCGGGCGTCGGCGAGCTCGCGCTCGACGTCCTCGATGGTCGTGCGTAGCTCGGCGCTCTGGTCGGCGATGCGCTCGGCCTCGCGCTCGGCGCGCCCGCGCTGTTGCGCCAGCGGCGCCCGCAGAGTGAGCTCCCACACCATGAGCAGGACCACCAGGATCGCGCCGGCCAGCAGGAGCCGCTCCCGCCGCGAGCGCGCATCGATGCGGGCGCGCAGGCCCTCGATGGCGGCACGCGGGGTCGTCATCGCTCGGCCTCGCCGTCGGGCTCGACGCGGCTGGAGGCGAGGACGAAGGCGATGGCGCCGCTGTCTTGCTCCCGCTGGACGCGGAGCGTGCGGAACGTGCGGCCGCTGTAGGCCGGCGCGCGACCGAGCGAGGCCATCAACGCGGGGATCTGGCGGGGCTTGCGGGCGTGGCCGTCGAGCCGGATCCGGCTGCCGCCCGCGTCCAAGCGGATGCGCTCGAGCCAGACACCGTCGACGACGCGCTCGGCCAAGCCGGTGAGATGCCCCGAGAAACCGGCTTCATCGGCCAACGGCCCCTGGTCGAGGAAGCGCAGCAGCCGCTGCTTGGCCTCGTACTCGCTGCGCAAGGCCGCGCGCTTATCCGCAGCGGCGCTGCCGGTGTCCTGGGTCTCTTGCAGCTGCGCGCGTAGCTGGTCCATGCGCTTGTGCAACGCTTGTCGCTCCGCGCGCGCCTCGCCCAGGCGTTGCTGCGCCTGCTGCGCCTGCCACGCCTGGTAGCCGCTTGCGGCCGACAGCAGCACGACCACGCCGAGTAGGGCGAGGGCCAGATGCAGGGCATCGGTGGGATCCCGGCGTGAGCGGAACTCGCCTTGGTAGAGGTTGACGTGCTGCATCAGCGGCTCGCCTCGAGGCCGCGCAGGCCCGCCCCGACTGCGCGCAGGAGCGTCGCATCGGCGTGCTCGGGCTCTTGGCCGACGGCGACGACGTCGGCTAGGCCGAACGAGCGGCAGACGACGTTGCCGAGATTGTCCTGGGCGGTTTCGGCGAAGCCCACGACACCCTCGTCCGGCGGGAAGACGAACAGCGTGCTCAGCGCCGGTTGCGCGAGGGTGCTCTCGAAGTAGTCGAGCGATCGCTGGACTTCCAATAGCACCGCTTCGGCGACGCGCCCCGTGTCGTCGTTGGCGAGCGTGGCTCGTCCGTTGTCCAGGGTGCGCGCCAAATATTGCTCACCATCTCGATACACTGTGATCAACCCATCGGCCTCGTCCAACGCCAGCAAGGCCTGGCCGCCGTCGTCGGGCAGGTACTCGGAGATGTGACCCTGGGCCAGCTCGGCGACGTCGATCGCATCGAGCGACAAGCCGGCGCTCTCGATCTGGTCGATGCGCTCGGCGATCACCGCGCGGTGGGCGACCACGACATTGACCCGGCGCGCGCCGCGCTGGACGGTATCGGGCGGATCGAACGTGTCGATCACGGCCTGATCGATCGGGAAATCGATGAGGTCGCGCACGCGCCAAGCGGCGGCCTGGCGCATCTCGGTCGCCGCCACCGGGGGCGCCTCGATCTGCAGCAAGTGGTATTCCCCCGGCGCCAGCACGGCCTGCGCAGCGGCCCCTTTGACCCCTTGCTCGTCGACCCATTCGGCCAAGCGGCTGGCGAGCAGCTCGGAATCGGCGGCGGCGAACGCGCTGCCGGCGGCCAGGCCGGGCGCGGCGTCGCGTCCGCCGCTGTGGAGCTGGGCGACCGCGAAGCCGTCGCGGCCAAAGGCGACCCCTACGCAGCCTTGACGGCGCTTGTTTTTCGCACGTAAGCCCAGCACTGTCTCTCCTGGCGGCGGGCCGCCCCGCGCGGAGCCGTTCCGGACCCGGGTCGACCCCTTATGAAGCAAAAGATTCCTCGTGTCAAATCATGCACTTACCGGACATTGTTTTATTTCAGCCTGAAATCCCGCCGAACACGGGCAACATCGTCCGGCTGGCGGCCAATACGGGCGCGGCGCTGCACCTGATCCATCCGCTCGGCTTCACGCTCAGGGATCGCCAGCTGCGCCGCGCCGGCCTGGACTACGCCGAGTACGCCCGGGTGCACGAGCACGAATCGCTCGAGGCCTATTGCACGCGCCACCGCCCGCGCCGCCTGTTGCCGCTGAGCGTGCGCGGCTGCACGCGCTACTGCGACGCCGATATCGGTGCCCAGGACGCCTTGCTGTACGGGCCCGAGACCGCGGGGCTGCCCCAATCGATCCTCGAGTCGGTGCCGCCGGCGCAGCGGCTGTATCTGCCCATGCGGGCGCATTCGCGCAGCATGAATCTTGCCAATTCCGTCGCTGTCGTGGTCTACGACACATGGCGGCGGCTGGGCTTCGCCGGCGCGGGCGCGGCCGGGCCGCCGGGGCGGGGTTGAGCCGTTACGGTTGCGCGTCGTGGTGCGGAACCTCGTGCTTGGGCTCACGGTCGAGCAACGCCTGTACCGCGCTCCAGGTATCGCCGCCATCGTAGATGACGCCGGCGACTTGCTCGACGATGGGCATATCAACGCCCTCGCTGCGGGCGAGCGCGCGTGCGGCGTGGGCCGTGCGTAAGCCCTCGACCGCCTGGCCGATCTCGGCGAGGGCGGCGTCGACGTCGAGCCCGCGCGCCAGTGCCAAGCCGAAGCGCCGATTGCGCGATTGATCGTCGGTGCAGGTCAGCACGAGATCGCCCATGCCCGCGAGCCCGGTGAATGTCGCCGTGCTGCAGCCGCGGCACCGGCCCAGGCGCATGAGCTCGGCGAGGCCGCGCGTGATGACCGCGGCGCGTGCGTTGGCGCCGAAGCCGAGACCATCGGCGACGCCGCAAGCGATGGCGTAGACGTTCTTCAAGGCGCCGGCGAGGACGACGCCGGCCAGGTCGGGATTGGAATAGGCGCGCAAGCCCCCGCCGTGGAACCAAGCCACCGCGCGCGCGGAGAGGTCGCTGTCCGCCGACGCGATGGTCACGGCCGTGGGCATGGCTTGTGCCACCTCGCGCGCGAAACTGGGCCCGGAGAGCGCCGCGTGCGGCGGTGGCTCGGCGAACTCCTCGGCGACGATCTCGTGGAGCAGGCGATAGGTATCGGGCTCGATGCCTTTGCAGGCCCAGATGAGCGCCGTGCCGCGCGCCAGCGTGGGCGCGAGCGCGTGCACGAACGTCCGGAAGGTGTAGCTCGGCGTGGCGACGATCACCGCCTCGGCACCGGCCAGCGCCGTGGCCCAATCGGTGGTCGCCTCGATACCGCGCGGCAGCTCGATGCCGGCCAGATAGCGCGGGTTCTCGGCCCGCTCACGGATGGCCGCAACGACGTCGCCGTCACGGCCCCACAAACGGACCGAGGCGCCGTTGCGCGCCAGCGCCGCCGCCAGGGCAGTGCCCCAGGCGCCGGCGCCGATCACCGCTAGGCGCGCGCCCGCCGAGGCGATCATGATTCGGTGGGGCGCTCCGCTTCGCCGTTGGCCTGCGCCTGGCGCTGCTGGAGCTGCTGGGCATAGACGGCATCGAAGTTGATGGGCTGGAGGACCAATTGCGGGAGGGCACCTTTCTGCACCAGGTCGGCGATCACCTCACGCGCGAACGGGAACAGCACACTGGGGCACTGGGCCCCGAGGAGATGACCGCGCTCGGTCTCGGTGAAGCCCGCGATGTCGAACAGGCCCGCCTGCTTGAGCTCGACCAGGAACACGGTACGCGTGCTGTCCTCGCCGGATACGGTGATCGACAGCGTCACCTCATAGACGGTCTCACCGACCCGTTGCGTCTCCGTGTTGACCTGCAGATTGACCTGGGGCTGGACCTCAGCGTTGGTGGAGAAGATCGCCGGGGCGGCGGGCGATTCGAACGACAAGTCCTTGAGATAGATCTTGTGGATGTGAAAGCGCTGCTGCTCGGTGTCGGCGCCGGCCGGCGCGCTGGATTCGTCGCTCATGGCGCTACTCCCTGATGCTCTGGTCAGCCTTTCTTGCCTTTGCCCTTGCCCTTGCCCTTAGCGCTCTTGGACGCGCTACCCGACTCCACGGGCAGATCCGCCTTGCGCCAGGCCGGAAGGCCGCCTTCGATGGTGTAGAGGCGGGTGAAACCGTTGGCCTGGAGCTTCTTGGCGACGCGCTCGGCCTCGAAGCCCCGCTCGTCGTAGAGGATCACAGGCTGTTCGCGTAACTGCTCGAGCTGCTTGAGGTGGCTGTCGACCTCAGTGGCGGGCACGGAATACGCGCCGGGCAAGTGCGCGCCGTCGAAGTCCTTGCGCGGACGCGCGTCGATGAACACGGCGTCGTCATTGTTGGCCAGGCGGGTCGCGCGCGCGGGCCCTACGGGTGTGGCGACGCGGCTGAGGCGCTGATACTCGGTGAACGCGATCATCGCCAGTGTGGCGACCAGGGCGACGAACAGCAGCGGATGGTTCGAGGCGAATTCGGGTATGCGCTCGATCACGGACATGCGGGGCTCGGGACCATTGGCTGGGGACGCGGGTGGCGCGCGAGTATACCGGGGCGGTGCGCACGCGCCAAACTATGGCCGCGCCGGCCCCGCGTGCGGGCCCACGCCGTGCGATGGTGGCGAGGCTGGCGGCGTGCGTAGAATGCGCGCGATGCGCCTGCCCGTACTCGCCAGCGCCATGGTCGTCGTCGCCGTCGTCGCGATGGCCTCGCCGGCACGGTCCGACGAGGCCGCGGACAAGCGCGAGCGCCTGCGCGAGCTGCGCCAACAGATCGAGGCGGTGCGCGCGGATCTCGCCGCGCAGCGCGAGCGCCGCGACCAAGCCAGCGACGAGCTCGCGCGCATCGAGCAGAAGATCGGCGAGATCGCCGGTGAGATCGCCGCGCTCGACGAGCGCATCGCGGCGAATCAGGGGCGCCTGGAGCAGCTCGAATCCCGCCGCACCGAGCTCGAGCAAAAGCTCGCGGCGCACCGCCAGACCTTGGGCCAACAGTTGCGCGCGGCGTACCGGATGGGGCGCCAGCCCGCGCTTCGCCTCCTGTTGCGCCAGGATGACCCGAGCACGCTCGCGCGCGCGCTCGGCTACTACCGCTACCTCAACAGTGCCCGTCTCGCCGCGATCGAGCGCGCGCGCGAGCTCGTCAGCGAGGTCGAGCGCGTGGCGCGCCAAACCAAGGCCACCGAGGACGAGCTCGCCGACAATCGGGCGGCGCTGGCGCAGCGCCGCCAGGAGCTGGAGTCGGCGCACAGCGAGCGCCAGGCGCTGATCGACGAGCTCGAGGCATCGATCGACGACAAGGGCGAGCGTTTGCAGCAGCTGCGCGCGAGTCGCGATCGGCTCGAGGAGCTCGTGCGCGAGCTCGAGTCGGCCCTGGGCGACATCCCGGCGGCGCCGCTCGAGGAGGAGCCCTTCGGCTCGCGCAAGGGGCGCTTGGCGTGGCCCGTGGACGGCGCCGTACGCCGGCAATTCGGTGCCGCGCGGGCCGATGGACGCATGCGCTGGCAGGGCATCGTCGTCGACGCCGAGGCGGGGCGCCAGGTCGGGGCCGTCTACTACGGCCGCGTCGTGTTCGCCGATTGGCTTGCGGGCTTCGGTCAGCTCGTGATCGTCGATCACCTCGACGGCTACATGAGCCTCTACGGCTACAACCGGCGGCTATTGCGCTCGGTGGGTGACTGGGTGGTCCCGGGCGACCCCGTGGCGACGGTGGGCAGCTCGGGCGGTCGTAGGCAGGCGGGGCTATACTTCGAGATCCGCAAGAACGGTGAGCCCATCGAGCCCACGGCCTGGCTGACGGAGCGCTAGGGAGCTTGACCGAGACGCCGGCGCGGTGCGGGCGGCGAGATGGGCGAGCGCAACGAGGGCGCGTCATACACGCGTCGCCGAGCGGACGTGGCGTGTTAGACTGATGCGCGATTTTTCCCACGCAACCCCGAACCCACGGACACGGAGCTCGCATGGCATCGTCGACGCGCACGGTTTTGCTGATATTGATGGGCGCGCTTGCCGGCGCGGCCGGGACGCTCGCGCACTCCGTCTGGGCGGAACAGGAATCCAGCGCCAACACACCGACCGACGAGCTGCCGTTGGAGCAGCTGCGCACCTTCACCGATGTCTATAGCCGCATCCAGGACAACTACGTCGAGGACATCTCGGACGAGCAGCTCATCAAGTACGCCATTGACGGCATGGTCGGCAGCCTCGATCCGCATTCGGACTACCTGGACCCGCGCGAGTACAAAGAGCTCCAGATCGGCACACAGGGGGAGTTCGGCGGCCTCGGGATCGAAGTCACGATGGAAGACGGGTTCATCAAGGTCGTCGCCCCGATCGACGACACACCCGCCGAAAAAGCCGGCATGCAGTCGGGCGATCTCATCGTTCGCTTGAACGACGAGTCGGTCAAGGGTATGAGCCTCAACGAGGCCGTCCAGATCATGCGCGGTGAGCCGGGCACGGACATCCGGCTCACCGTGATCCGCGAGGGCCGTGATGAGCCGCTCCAGGTGTCGATCACACGGGCGGTCATCGAGGTCCAGAGCGTCGACTCGCGCATGTTGGAGTCGGGCTACGGCTACCTGCGGGTATCGCACTTCCAGAACAACACCCAGGAGGCCGTCGACAGTGCGCTCAAGCAGATGCGCCAGGACAGCGACGGCGGGCTGGCGGGCTTGGTGCTCGACCTGCGCGACAATCCGGGCGGTGTACTATCGGCGGCCGTCAGCGTTGCGGATACGTTCCTCGAGGATGGGCTGGTCGTCTATACCGAGGGCCGCACCCAGGGCTCGGCCCAGCGCTACAGCGCGCGCCCCGGCGATGCCATCGAGGGCGCGCCCATGGTGGTGCTGGTGAACCAGGGCTCCGCGTCCGCCTCCGAGATCGTCGCTGGCGCGCTCCAGGATCACGGCCGCGCGCTGATCGTGGGTAAGCAGACCTTCGGTAAGGGGTCGGTGCAAACCATCCAGGACTTGCAGAGTGGCGGAGCGCTCAAGCTCACCACGGCGCAGTACTTCACGCCCGAGGGCACCTCGATCCAAGCGGAGGGCATTACCCCGGACCTCCAGACCGGTGACTACCGGGTCGAGGCGATCAAGGGCCAAGGTGTGGGCCCCTTGAGCGAGGCCGACCTCTCGCGGCATCTCGAGAATCCCGACGCCGGGGAAGCCAGCGACAGCGAGTCGGGCGCGCAGGACGCCGGCGACGCCGATGGCGATGCCGCGGCCGACGACCTGGCGGTCGAGGACTACGAGCTCTATGTCGCGCTCAACGTGCTCAAGGGCTTGAATATCCTGCAGGCCAAGCAGTGACATGCGGGCGGCGATCGCCGCCCTGCTGGCCTTGGCGGCCCCGTGCGTCCAAGCAGCCACGGCCGCACTGCTCATCGATGACCTCGGCTATAGCCGCGAGCGCGCGCGTCGCGCGCTCGCGCTGGCGCCGCCCCTGGCGGTCGCGATCCTGCCCGACGCCCCCTATGCCAGCGAGATCGCCCGGGCCGCGAACCGCTCGGGCGCGGATGTGCTGGTGCATCTCCCGATGGCCGCGCGCGGCGAGGGCGGCGCCGGCGCCCGCCTCGATGCGCGCATGTCGGTGGCGGCGTTCGAGCGCGTCGTCGATCGTGCCCTGGGCGCCATCCCGGGCGCGGTCGGGGTCAACAATCATCAGGGCAGTGCCTTGACGGCGAACCGGGGCGCGATGGACCGGCTCATGGGCCAGCTGGCGCGGCGCCGGCCTGGGCTGGTATTCGTCGATTCGCGCACGACCGCCGCCTCGCGCGCTGTGCCCGCCGCCGAGGCCGCGGGCGTCGGTGTCGCGCAACGCGACATCTTCCTCGACAACGTGCGCGAGGAGGCGGCGATCGCCGATCAGGTCGAGCGCTGGCTCACGCGCGCGCGGGTGACGGGATGCGCCCTAGCGATCGGTCATCCCCATCCCGAGACCATGGCCGTGCTCGAGCGCACCCTCGCACGGGCCCACGAGGTTGAGCGCGTGGACATCCGTACCTACGTCGAGCGCTGTGGTACCCCAGCGACCGGAGAGCCACCATGGCACGCGTCCTCGTACCGATTGCCGAAGGCAGCGAAGAGCTCGAAGCGGTCACCCTGATTGACCTCTTTCGCCGCGCCGAATTCGAGGTGGTCGTGGCGGGCTTGGCCCCGGGGCCGGTCACGTGCAGCCGCGGGGTGGTGCTCATGCCCGATGTCGAGCTGGATGCGGCCGCGCACGAGGACTTCGATCTCATCGTCCTACCCGGCGGGGCGTCCGGCGCCCAGCGCCTCGCCGAGGACGGGCGCTTGGAGCACCTGCTCGCCCGCCACCGCGATGGCGACGGTTGGACCGCGGCGATTTGTGCGGCGCCGGGTGTACTCGCGTCACAGGGTTTGCTCGAGGGCCGGCAGGCCACGGCCTTCCCCGGGGCGTTGGAAGCGCTCGGGGCGACCAGCACGGGCGCCGCGGTGGAGTTCGATGGCCGCGTGGCGACCTCGCGGGGTCCCGGGACGGCGATGGATTTCGCGCTCGATCTGATCGAGGCGTTGGCTACGCGCGAGTTGCGCGAGACCGTCGAGGCGCGGCTACAACGCTGAGCCAGCGCGGCTGGCCCGCTCGCTAGTCCTGGGACCGATCGGGCGCCTCGCGCAACGCCGGGTGCGTCCAACCGGGCACCGTCTTCTGCCGGCTTCGGCTCAGGGTGAGCTCGCCGCGCGGGGCGTCGCGCGTGATGGTCGAGCCGGCGCCGATGGTCGCGCCGGCACCGATGGTGACCGGCGCGACCAGCTGGCAGTCGGAGCCGATGAAGGCGCCGTCGTCGATTACCGTCTCGTGCTTACTGTAGCCGTCGTAGTTGCAGGTGATCACCCCGGCGCCGACATTGACCGAGGTGCCCATGCGGGTATCGCCCACATAGGCGAGATGATTGATCTTGCTGGCCCGGCCGACGTAGGCGTTCTTGGCCTCGACGAAATTGCCCACTTTCGCTTGCGTCTCGAGCGTGCAGCCGGGCCGGACACGGGCGAACGGGCCGATGCGGCAGTCGGCGCCGACGGACGCCGATTCGACCACCGAATGGGGCTCCACGACCGTGCCGGCGCCGAGGCTCGCGTCGCGGATGACCGCATGGGCGCCGACCTCGACGCCGCCGCCGAGATGCACTTCACCTTCGAATACGACGCCGACGTCGATCACGGCATCGGCGTCGGTGGTGACATTGCCCCGGATGTCGATGCGGTCCGGGTCGCGCACCGTCGCGCCGGCGGCCATGAGCTCCTCGGCCTGGTGGCGCTGCCAGGCGCGCTCGAGCAGGGCGAGCTGGGCGCGGTTGTTCACCCCGCGCACCTCCCACTCGAACGTCGGCTGAACCGCCTCGATCGCGCCGCCGGCCCGCGCCACGCCCTCGATGACGTCGGTTAGGTAGTACTCGCCTTGGGCATTGGCGCGATCCAGCGAGGCCACGTGGCGTGCGAGCGTGGCCGTGCGCATCGCCAGCAGGCCCGTATTCACCTCGGCGATGGCGCGCTCGTCCGCCGTGGCATCGCGCTCCTCGACGATACGCGCCACGCCCTGGTCGGCGTCGCGCACGATGCGGCCGTAGCCGGCCGGGTCGGCGACGGTAACCGTCAGCAGGGCACAATCGTTGCGCCCGGCGGCGTCGGCGAGGCGGCGCAGGGTCGCGGGGCGGACCAGCGGCACGTCGCCGTAGAGCACGAGGGCGGTGTCGTTGGCCGGCAGGCCGCCCAGTGCGCAGGCGACGGCGTCACCGGTGCCGCGGCGTTCGGGCTGCTCGAAGGCCTCCACATCCGGGGCCAGGGTGGCGCGCACCGCGTCGGCGCCGGCACCGACGACCACGCGGATGCGGTCCGGGTTGAGTGCGCGCGCGCTCTCGAGGGTATGGTCGAGTAGGCTGCGCCCCGCGAGATCGGCGAGCACTTTGGGCCGATTGGAGCGCATGCGCTTGCCCTCGCCAGCCGCGAGCACGACAACGCTCAGGCTCATGCGGATCTCCGGTTGGCTCGCGATCGGGCGCTAGCGGTTGCCCCGGCGGGCCGGCGCCCGGGCGCGCGCGTCATTTGCCCTGGCGGCGGCGGAGCTTTTGCAGCGTCTGTAGCTGCGCGACCGCCTGGATGAGCTCCGTGCGGGCGCGCGCATACTCGTATTCGTCCTGCTGGCCCGCGATACGCTCCTCGGCGCGCTTCTTGGCCTCTTGCGCCGCCGCTTCGTCGAGATTCGAGGCGCGCACCGCCGTGTCGGACAACACGGTTATCAGGTGCGGCTGCACCTCGAGGATGCCGCCCGAGACGTAGAAGATCTCCTCCTCGCCGTCCTCCTTGGTCACCCGGACATCGCCGGGCTTGAGGCGCGTGACCAGGGGTGTGTGGCGCGGCGCGACCCCGAGCTCGCCCATCTCCCCGGAGGCGTGCAGCATCGTCGCCGAGCCCGAGAAGATCTCGGACTCGGCGGAGACAATATCGACGTGGACAGTCATGGCCATGTGGGGCCTCGCGGGTTACTGGAGTTCCTTCGCCTTTTCCTCGGCTTCGTCGATGGTACCCACCATGTAGAAGGCTTGCTCCGGGATATGGTCGTAGTCGCCATCGACGATACCGCGGAAGCCGCGGATGGTCTCGGCGAGGGTCACGTACTTACCGGGCGAGCCCGTGAACACCTCGGCGACGAAGAACGGCTGCGACAGGAACCGCTGGATCTTACGGGCGCGGTTGACCGTCTGCTTGTCCTCGTCGGAGAGCTCGTCCATGCCCAGGATCGCGATGATGTCCTTGAGTTCCTTGTAGCGCTGCAGGGTCTGCTGCACCGCGCGCGCGGTGTCGTAGTGCTCTTGACCGATCACCAGCGGATCGAGCTGCCGGCTGGTCGAGTCGAGCGGGTCGACGGCGGGATAAATCCCCTGCTCGGCGATCGAGCGCGCGAGCACGACCGTCGCATCCAGGTGGGCGAAGGTCGTCGCCGGCGCCGGGTCGGTGAGATCGTCGGCCGGGACATAGACGGCCTGCACCGAGGTGATCGAGCCGGTGCGCGTCGACGTAATGCGCTCCTGGAGCATGCCCATCTCCTCGGCCAGCGTGGGCTGATAGCCCACCGCCGACGGCATACGCCCGAGCAGGGCGGAGACCTCGACACCCGCCAGCGTGTAGCGGTAGATGTTGTCGATGAACATCAGCACGTCGCGGCCCTCGTCGCGGAACTTCTCCGCCAGCGTCAGCCCGGTCAGCGCAACGCGCAGGCGGTTGCCCGGCGGCTCGTTCATCTGGCCGTACACCAGCGAGACCTTGTCCAGCACCTGGGACTCGATCATCTCGTGGTAGAAATCGTTGCCCTCGCGCGTGCGCTCGCCCACGCCAGCGAACACGGAGTAGCCCGCGTGCTCGGTGGCGATGTTGCGGATGAGCTCCATCATGTTGACGGTCTTACCGACACCGGCACCGCCGAACAGGCCGACCTTGCCGCCCTTGGCGAACGGGCACAGCAGATCGATGACCTTGATCCCCGTCTCCAACAGCTCGGCCGCGCCCGATTGCTCCTCGTAGCTCGGCGCCTTGCGGTGGATGGCCCAGCTCTCCTCGGCCGGGATCTCGCCCTCTTCGTCGATGGGCTGGCCCAGCACGTCCAT
>CAYTWS010000009.1:0-6381 GCA_964442145.1 uncultured Ectothiorhodospiraceae bacterium
TGTTGGCACCGTACTACACTCGCCGGCCACTCGCCAGCAAGTACACCTCACGCGAACGGTCGCGCGAGGCCTTCGGCTTGCGTATGCGGACGCTCGCAAATTCCTGTTTCACGGCCCGCACGAAGGCGTCGCTGCCCTCGCCCTGGAACATCTTGGTCAGCAGTCTGCCTTCCGCCCCCAGCACCTGGCGCGCCAAGTCGCCGGCGAGCTCGGTCAGGGCCATCGCCGCGGGCTGATCGACCGCGTCAATACCACTCATGTTGGGGGCCATGTCCGATATTACAAGGTCCGCGCCGCCATCCCCGAGCGCCTCCAGGATCTCGGTCAGAACCGTTTCCTCGTGGAAATCCCCCTGGATGAAGGTGACCCCGGGGATCGGATCCATCGGCAGGATGTCGCTGGCGATCACCCGCCCGCTGTCACCCACGCGCTCGACGGCGTACTGCGACCAGGCGCCCGGCGCCGCCCCCAGATCGACCACACGCATGCCGCGCCGCAGCAAACGGTCCTTGTCGTCGATCTCGGCCAGCTTGTACACGGCTCGGCCGCGATAGCCCTCGGCCTGCGCCCGCTGGGTATAGGGATCGTCGAAGTGCTCGCGCAGCCAGCGCCGGCTGCTCTTGCTACGGCCCATGCTCGGCTCCGCCGCGCCCGCGTTGCCCGCGCCGGGCCGCCAGGATCAGGCCCAGGGCGCGGGTTCGAATCCAAAGGGCGCCGCCGACCCCATAGGCGACGAGGACCAGGAGCTCGCGCAGCCCGTCCAGCCACATCCCGACCAGGGGGATGGCAGCCAGGCCCACCAACAGCACGGCCGCGAGCTCGCGCTTGACCGCGGCCAAGCCCTCCAGCGGCGTGCCTGATATACTGTCGGATTGGTCGTCTCGGTTGGAGGTCAAGGCATGCTCACCCGCTCGCAGGAGGCCTATCTTCGCGGGCAAGCGCAAGCGCAAAAGCCCATCGTGCGCATCGGCCAGCGCGGGCTCACCGAGGCGGTGCTCGCCGAGCTCGAGCGTGCCCTGTACGACCACGAGCTGGTCAAGATTCGCCTGGCGGGGACCGACCGGGACACGCGCAAGGCGTGGGTGGACGAGCTCGCCCACCGCACCGGCGCCGACATCGTGCAGCGCATCGGCGCGACCGCATCGCTGTTCCGGCGCAACACCGACAAGCCGCGGCTTACGCTGCCGAGATAACGGCGCCGTGCGGCGTTACTCGTAGCGGATCCCAACGACTTCGTACTCACGTTGGCCGCCCGGCGCGGCGACCTCGGCGACATCGCCTTCCTCCTTGCCGATCAGGGCCCGCGCGATGGGCGAGCTCACCGAAATCAGGCCCTGATTGATGTCGGCCTCGCCGTCGCCGACGATTTGATACGTCACCTCTTCCTCGCTCTCCAGGTCGAACAGGTCGACCGTGGCGCCGAAGACGATCTTCGTGTTGCCCGCCAGGGTCGAGACATCGATGACCTCGGCGCGCGAGAGCTTGTCCTCGAGCTCGCTGATGCGCCCCTCGATGAAGCCTTGCTGCTCGCGGGCGGCGTGGTACTCGGCGTTCTCCTTGAGATCACCGTGGGCGCGCGCTTCGGCGATGGCCTCGATCACCTGCGGCCGATCCACCGATTTGAGGCGGTCCAGCTCCTCGCGGAGCTTGGCGGCACCGCGCGCGGTCAGCGGCGATTTGTCAGTCATGAGATCTCCTTGTGCAATTGCTGCAGCCGGTTCACTTCCCCGTCCTCCGGGTAGGACAGCGCGAGGCAGACCGCGCGGCCGCCCGCGATGGTCGTGGTATAGGCGACCTTGTGATGCAACGCCTCGCGCCGGATCGTGTACGAGTCCGCGATGGCGGATTTGCCCTCGGTCGTGTTGATGACCAGGGCGATCTCGTCGTTCTTGATCATATCGACGATGTGCGGGCGGCCCTCTTTCACCTTGTTGATATGCTTGCAATCGATCCCGGCCGCTTCAATCGATGCCGCCGTCCCGTGCGTGGCGACGATCTCGAAGCCGAATTCGGCCAATGAGCGCGCGAGCTCGGTGGCGGCCGCCTTGTCGGCGTCGCGCACCGAGATAAACGCACGGCCACCGCGCGGCAGCGGGTCGCCGGCGGCCATCTGGCTCTTGGCGAACGCCTCGCCGAAGCTGCGGCCGACGCCCATGACCTCGCCGGTCGACTTCATCTCCGGGCCCAGCAAGGGGTCGACGCCGGCGAATTTGATGAACGGGAAGACCGATTCCTTGACACTATAGTACGGCGGCGTCACCGATCCCGTCACGCCCTGGCTCGCCAGTGACACCCCCGTCATGCAGCGCGCCGAGACCTTGGCCAGGGGCACACCCGTCGCCTTGGACACGAACGGCACGGTGCGCGAGGCGCGCGGATTGACCTCGAGGACGTAGATCTCGTCGCCCTGGAGCGCGAACTGGGTGTTCATAAGGCCGACGACGTTGAGCTCGCGCGCAAGCCCGCGCATCTGCTCGCGCAGGCGCTCCTGGGTGGCCTCGTCGAGGGTGTACGGCGGCAGCGAGCAGGCCGAGTCGCCCGAGTGCACCCCCGCCTGCTCGATGTGCTCCATGATGCCGCCGATGAAGACGTCGCGGCCGTCGGAGACGGCATCGACGTCGACCTCGAGGGCATCGTCGAGGAAGCGGTCGAGCAGCACGGGCGACTCGTTCGACACCAGCACCGCCTCGCGCATGTAGCGCACCAAGTCCTCGTCCGAGTGCACGATCTCCATGGCGCGGCCGCCGAGCACGTACGACGGGCGCACCATCAGCGGATAGCCGATCTCGGCGGCGAGCTCGCGCGCCTCCTCGGGATCGCGCGCGGTGCAGTTGGGCGGCTGCTTGAGACCCAGGCGCTCGATGAGCTGCTGGAAGCGGTCGCGGTCCTCGGCGGTGTCGATGGCATCGGGCACCGTGCCGATGATGGGCGCGCCCGCGGCCTCGAGCGCGCGCGCGAGCTTGAGCGGGGTCTGGCCGCCGAACTGCACGATCACGCCCGCGGGCTGCTCGGTGTGCAGGATCTCCAGGGTGTCCTCGAGCGTCAGCGGCTCGAAGTAGAGCCGATCCGAGGTGTCGAAGTCGGTCGAGACCGTCTCCGGGTTGCAGTTGACCATGATGGTCTCGTAGCCGTCCTCGCGCAGGGCGAGCGCGGCGTGGACGCAGCAGTAGTCGAACTCGATGCCCTGGCCGATGCGGTTGGGCCCGCCGCCGAGCACCATGATCTTGTTGCGGTCGCTGGGCTCGGACTCGCACTCCTCCTCGTAGGTGGAGTACATGTAGGCCGTGGCCGTGGCGAACTCGGCGGCGCAGGTGTCGACGCGCTTGAACGCGGGCCGCACGCCCAGGCTGTGGCGGTAGGCGCGCAGCCCCGGCTCGTCGACGTCCATCAGCGTCGCCAGCCGGTGGTCGGAGAAGCCCTTGCGCTTGAGCGTGCGCATCGCCTGCGCGTCGAGCGACTCCAGCGCGAGACCGCGCAGGCCCTCCTCGAGCTCGATCAGATCGGCGAGCTGCACCAGCCACCAGCGGTCGATCCAGGTCAGCTCGAACACGTCCTCGACCGAGTAGCCGCGGCGCAAGGCCTCGGCGACGTACCAGATGCGCTTGTCGCCCGGCTCGCGCAGCTCGCGCCGCAGCACCGTCGTCACCTCGTCGTCGGGCATGTCCGCCGGCAGGATCTCGTTGAGGCCGTCGGCGCCGGTCTCCAGGCCGCGCAGCGCCTTCTGCAGCGACTCCTGGAAGGTGCGGCCGATCGCCATGACCTCGCCCACCGACTTCATCTGCGTCGTCAGGCGCGGCTGGGTGTCGGGGAACTTCTCGAACGTGAAGCGCGGCACCTTGGTGACGACGTAGTCGATGGTCGGCTCGAACGACGCCGGCACCGCGCCGCCGGTGATCTCGTTGCGCAGCTCGTCGAGCGTGTAGCCGACGGCGAGCTTGGCGGCGACCTTGGCGATGGGGAAGCCGGTCGCCTTCGACGCCAGCGCCGACGAGCGCGACACGCGCGGGTTCATCTCGATGACGACCATGCGCCCGGTGTCGGGCTCGATCGCGAACTGGACGTTGGAGCCGCCCGTGTCGACGCCGATGCGCCGCAGCACCGCCAGCGACGCATCGCGCATGATCTGGTATTCCTTGTCCGTGAGCGTCTGCGTGGGCGCGAGCGTGATCGAGTCGCCCGTGTGCACCCCCATCGGGTCGAGGTTCTCGATCGAGCACACGATGATGCAGTTGTCCACGTGGTCGCGGACGACCTCCATCTCGAACTCCTTCCAGCCCAGCACCGACTCCTCGAGCAAGACCTCGTTGGTCGGCGACAGCTCGAGCCCGCGCTTGCAGATGGACTCGAACTCGTCGCGGTTGAAGGCGATGCCGCCGCCCGAGCCGCCCAGCGTGAACGAGGGCCGGATGATCACGGGGAAGCCGATGCGCGCCTGCGCCTCCTGGGCCTCGCTCCACGAGTGCGCGATGCGTGCCTCCGGGGTCTCGAGGCCGATGTCCTTCATCGCACTGCGGAACGCCTCGCGGTCCTCGGCCGTGTCGATGGCCTCGTGCGAGGCGCCGATCATCTCGACCCCGAAGCGCTCCAGCACGCCGTTGCGCTCCAGATCGAGCGCGCAGTTGAGCGCGGTCTGGCCGCCCATGGTCGGCAGCAATACGTCGGGGCGCTCGGCCTCGATGACACGCGCGACCACCGACCAGTGCAGCGGCTCGATGTAGACCGCATCGGCCATGGTCGGATCGGTCATGATCGTCGCCGGATTCGAGTTGACCAGGATCACCCGATAGCCCTCTTCCGTGAGCGCCTTGCAGGCCTGGGCCCCGGAGTAGTCGAACTCGCACGCCTGGCCGATCACGATCGGCCCCGCGCCGAGGATCAGGATGCTCTCGATGTCGTCTCGTTTGGGCATCGGATTCCTCGTGCGTGCGTTCGCAAGGGCCGGCCAGCGAGCGCCGGCCCCGGTGGTAGCCGTCGAGCGTGTCGCCCTCGGGCGCGGCTCAGCGGGCGCCCGAGTCCATGAGCTCGATGAAGTGGTCGAACATGGGCCAGACGTCGTGCGGCCCCGGACTGGCCTCGGGGTGGCCCTGGAAGCTGAACGCGGGCTTGTCCGTGTGGTGGATGCCCTGCGAGGTCCCGTCGAACAGCGACACGTGGGTCGTGCGCAATGTCGGCGGCAGCGTCCCCATGTCGACGGCGAAGCCGTGATTCTGCGACGTGATGATCACCTGGCCCGTATCCAGATCCTTGACCGGGTGGTTGGCCCCATGGTGACCGAACTTCATCTTGGTCGTGCGGCCCCCGCAAGCCAGCCCGAGCAGCTGGTGGCCCAGGCAGATGCCGAAGGTGGGCACGCCTGCATCGACGAACTGCGCGATCGCCTCGATCGCATAATCGCACGGCTCCGGATCGCCGGGCCCGTTCGACAGGAATACCCCGTCGGGCCGGTGCGCCATGACCTCCTCGGCCGGGGTATGCGCCGGCACCACGGTGATGCTGCAGCCGCGGTCAGCGAGCTGGCGCAGGATGTTGCGCTTGATGCCGAAGTCGTAGGCGACGACGTGGTAGCGCGCCTGCTCCGGGTGGGCCGGCTCGGGGTGGCCCCCCTCCAGCGACCAGCTGCCCTGGGTCCAGCCGTAGGGCTCGGGCGTCGACACCGTACGCACGAGATCGGCCCCCGAGAGCCCGGGGAACGCGCGCGCCGCCTCGGTCGCGCTGGCGGCATCGGCGTCGTCGCCGGCGGCGATGCAGCCGCCCTGGGCGCCGCCCTCGCGGATGCGCCGCGTCAGGGCGCGGGTATCGATATCGGCGATCGCCACCACGCCGCGGCGCGCCAGATAGGCCGACAGCGTCGACTGCTGGCGCCAGTTGCTGGCCACGCGCGGCAGGTCCCGGACGATCAAGCCGGCCGCATGGACACGCCCGGCCTCCTCGTCCTCGTCATTGGTGCCGGTATTGCCGATGTGGGGATAGGTCAGCGTGACCAGCTGATGGGCATAGGACGGGTCGGTCAGGATCTCCTGATAGCCCGTCATCGCGGTATTGAAGACGACCTCGCCGACGGCCTGCCCCGTCGCACCGATCGCGGTGCCGTGGTACACGGTGCCATCGGCGAGTGCGAGCATCGCGGGTGTGGTCAAGGCATCCTCTCGCGGCTGGTTCGGTATCGCGGGGGCCCGACACAGAAAACGGGAACACCCGGCCGGGCCTTCCCGTTCGCTGTACGCCCGCCAAGGCATGGCCGGCGACCCTGCGCAAACCGGCGCGGATTCTACGCGTTGGGGCCCGAGATGTCCACGCGCGGCGTTGTCGCCGCGGCCAACGATCGGCGGCGCTCGGCGTAGGCCCGCGTCGCCGGAGCGCGTTAGCGCGGAGGCGATGCGG